>DATFGD010000031.1:0-6949 GCA_035249725.1 Burkholderiales bacterium | reverse complement strand
GAGATCCCGAATAGCGGATACCGCGCGTGAGGCTTATCGCAACAAGATCGCCACCGTCGATCCGGCCGCGATGCGGCAGTACGAACGAGCCATCATGCTGCAGAGCCTGGACTCGCACTGGCGCGAGCATCTCGCGGCACTGGACCACCTGCGTCAGGGCATACACCTGCGCGGCTACGCACAGAAGAATCCCACGCAGGAGTACAAACGCGAGGCGTTTGAACTTTTTTCGATGATGCTGGAGATGATCAAAACCGATGTGACGCGGATCCTGATGACGGTTCACATCCGGAGCGCTGAGGAGCTGGAAGCCGTCGAGGAGCCCGAAGTGCCGGTGAACGTGCAGTATCAGCACGCCGATTTTGCTGAAGCGGCGGCTACGGAGTCCGAGCTGGAAGCGGACAGCGACGTCGCAGTTGCGGAAAAGCCGCGCCCCTTCATACGAGGCGGGCAGAAGGTAGGCCGGAACGACCCGTGCCCCTGCGGTTCGGGCAGGAAGTACAAGCACTGTCACGGCAAGCTGTCCTGACCCTGTATTGCCCGCATGCCCGTCAATCTGTCGGCCCCGGACCCCAGCTTGTTACTGCCTGTTCCGGGCGTTGAGCTGGGCGTTGCCGAAGCCAACATAAGACGCCCCGAGCGCAAGGATCTTCTTGTCATCCGGCTGCATGACGGCGCGCGCGTAGCGGGCGTCTTTACCCAAAACCGATTCTGCGCCGCTCCCGTCATCGTCACCCGTCGGCATCTTTCCATGGCGGCCGCTGCGGGCTCTATCCGCGGTCTCGTGGTGAATACCGGATACGCCAATGCAGGCACTGGAAAAGAGGGGGTGACTGCGGCAGAACGCGTGTGTGCCGAACTCTCTACCCTGCTGGGCTGTTCTCCGGCGCAGGTTCTGCCTTTTTCCACCGGGGTTATCATGGAGCCATTGCCCGTCGAGCGCATTGTCGCGGGACTGCCGGCATGCATGGCTGATTTGGCGGAGGGCAACTGGCTCGCTGCCGCCCAGGCGATCATGACGACCGATACCCTGCCCAAGGCGGTGTCCCGCCGGAGAACGGTCGGTGACGCGGCCATTACGGTGACCGGCATCGCCAAGGGCGCGGGCATGATCCACCCGAATATGGCGACCATGCTGGGCTTCGTGGCAACCGATGCGCGCGTCAGCCCGTCGCTGCTGCGCGCGGCCGTCACAAGCGCGGTGGGAGAATCGTTCAACTGCATCACTGTTGACGGCGACACGTCCACCAACGATGCTTTTATGCTGATTGCAACAGGGCGGGCGGACATGCCGGAAATCGGCGATGCACGGAGCGGAGAATACGCCGCGCTGTGCGAAGCCGTGGCCGAGGTCGCGAGCACGCTTGCACAGGCGATCATCCGGGATGCCGAGGGCGCCACCAAATTCATTACTGTCGTGGTGGAAGGCGGACGCAGCAGCGAGGAATGCCGGAAAGTAGCCTGTGCCGTCGCACACTCGCCGCTGGTGAAGACGGCCTTCTTCGCTTCCGACCCTAACCTGGGCCGCATTCTCGCTGCAGTGGGTTACGCCGACGTGGCGGATCTGGACGTGGAGAAAGTCGATCTTTACCTCGGAGACGTACTGGTAGCCAGGAATGGGAGCCGGCACGTCGGCTATCGCGAGGCCGATGGGCAGCGCGTTATGCAGACGAGCGAAATTCTCGTGCGCATCGTGCTCAATCGCGGCGACGCCACGCTGAAGCTATGGACCTGCGACCTGTCACACGACTACGTGAGCATCAATGCCGACTACCGCAGCTGAAACTCAGACATGAACGACTTCAGCAACCTGGCAGGGCGCGCGGAGATGCTGGTGAGCCGTCTGGAGAAACTGCTCGCTCCCGAGACGCCCCTCACCGACTGGAAGGCGTCCATCGCTTTTCGCTGGCGCAAACGCGACGGTCGCGGATCGATCGAGCCGGTCGGGAACGTCCATCGCATCGAGCTCAAGGATCTGCGCGGCATCGACGACCAGAAGGGGCTGGTGGAGCAGAACACACGCCAGTTCGTGGAAGGTTACCCCGCGAACAATGTCCTCCTCACGGGCGCGCGCGGCACCGGAAAGTCGTCGCTCGTCAAAGCGCTGCTCAACAAGTATGCGTCACGCGGCTTGCGCGTGATCGAAGTGGAGAAGCGCGACATGGTCGATCTTGCCGATATCGTGGAGCGCATCGGCCGGCGCCCCGAGCGTTTCATTCTCTATTGTGACGATCTTTCGTTCGAGGCGGACGAGCCGGGCTACAAGGCGCTGAAAGTCGTGCTGGATGGATCGGTCGCGGCAGCCTCTGAAAACTGCCTGATTTACGCCACGTCAAACCGCCGGCATCTCATGCCTGAGTTCATGCAGGAGAATCTCGAATACCGGCATGTCGGCGAAGAGATCCATCCGGGCGAGACGTCAGAGGAGAAGGTCTCGCTGTCGGAGCGATTTGGCTTGTGGGTTTCGTTCTATCCGTTCGATCAGGATGAGTATCTCAAGATCGTCGCTGTGTGGCTCGAGCATTTCAGGGCGCCAGCGGCAGACTCCGATACGGTGCAGCGGGCGGCGCTGCAGTGGGCGCTGCAACGGGGCTCGCGCAGCGGCCGGGTTGCGTGGCAGTTCGCGCGCGATTGGGCCGGCCGGCAGCGGCTGAAGGCGGAGGGCAGCAGGCGCAAGTGATGGCTGGGCAGCGTATCGAGGTGGCCGCCGCGGTCCTACTGCGGGATGACGGCCGCTTTCTCCTCGCGCAGCGCCCTACCGGCAAGCCTTATGCAGGCTACTGGGAATTTCCCGGCGGCAAGGTGGAGGACGGCGAATCCGCGCAATGTGCGCTCGCCCGCGAGCTGCACGAGGAACTCGCCATCGACGTCGAGCGGGCGTATCCGTGGATCACACGCGATTACGATTACGAGCACGCGGCCGTGCGCCTGCGATTTTTCCGCGTGTTGGCGTGGCACGGCACCTTGCATGGCAGGGAAGCCCAGGACTTCGCCTGGCAATCGGCGCAGGAGCTTACCGTGTCGCCGTTGCTTCCGGCCAACGGCCCCGTCCTGCGCGCGCTCGCGCTGCCAAAAGTCTATGGCATCAGCAATGCCGCCGCTCTGGGAACCGAAGAATATCTGAGACGCGCCGAACGCGCGCTGGCGGGTGGGCTGCGGCTCGTGCAGTTTCGCGAACCTGCGCTTGCGCCGCCAGAGCGATGTACGCTGGCGCGAGCGGTCATCGAGCTCGCACACGGTTACGGCGCGCGCGTACTCTTCAATGGCGACGTAGCGCTCGCACGCGCGCTGGGGGCGGACGGGGTGCATCTCACTTCGACCCACCTTTCGCGACTCAACGCGCGCCCTGACATGGAATTGGTCGGAGCGTCGTGCCACGATGAACTCGAGCTTCAACGTGCTGCCGGACTGGACGTCGATTTTGTCGTATTGGGGCCGGTGCTTCCCACGCCGAGCCATACCGGCGCGACCACACTGGGTTGGGCGCGTTTCGGGTCGTTGATCCGCGACTATCCACTGCCGGTGTACGCGCTCGGCGGCATGCGGGAAAACGACTGTATCGTCGCGTGGCAAGCGGGTGCGCACGGGATCAGCATGATGCGGGGCGCCTGGAAATAAGGCGCGTCAACGCGGCTCGCCGGCACCGTCCGAGTCGGGCTCCTCGTTATTGTCGGCTACCGGCACGCGATACGATTCGGTGGCCCACGCGCCGAGGTCGATCATTTTGCAGCGTTCGGAGCAAAACGGCCGGTAAGGATCGGCCTGGTCCCAGACAACAGCCTTCCCGCATTGGGGGCAATTCACCGTGCGCTGCCTGCGTTGCATGTTGCAGACTACAGACTGCAGAACGTCAGTTCGAATTCGACGTCGTTGTCCGCGGGCTTGGGCCGCTGCCCGCCTTCCTGAATCGTGAACCGGATATTGAGCGCATACTTATTGGCGCTGATTTCCGGTACGCAGTGGTATTCGCGCGCAAGCGCGATGCGCAGCATCTGCGCCACACGCCCGGCCATCATTTGCTGATAGACGCCCTGATACGCTACCTGGGAGGACGTCTTGCCGGACTCACGCAGCAGGCGCAACACGATTCCAATCGCATCCCGGATCGGTAGGAACGGGCTCAGCCATTGCTCCAGGTCGCGGCGGCGCTGTTCGTTGCTCTGTTGCAGCCAATGGTGATAGGAAGGCAGGTCGAACTCGCACACGCCGCCCGGAATGTTCGTGCGCTGCTTGATGCTCATCAGCCATTCGTTGTCGCGCAGCTCCTGACCGACTTTTCCGGACGCCTGGAATAAGCGTGCAGAACACTGGTCGATCTGCCATACGACGCTCTCGAGCGCACTCTCGGAAATCTCCGGATTGCCGCGCAACGATTCGAGCGTCTGCTTCTGGCGCTCGAGTTCCTGAAGAAGATCGGACTTGAGGTCGGCGCGGCTGGACACCTCGAGAATTTCGAAGATGGACAGCAGCGCGATATGGTGTTCGAGCGGATCCGTTTTCGCAAGAAAATATTCCGCGCGCTCGTACAGGTCCTCGAGGCGCAGCAGTGTGCGCACGCGTTCGCTTAAGGGATACTCGTAGCTGATCACGGCGCCCGGAACCGTCGCGTTGGGGTGAAAACTGCGGCTAAGTATTCACTAAACACCGCAAAAGATAAAGGTTTCATTGCCGTTTTTAGGATTTGCCCGCAGAAGCCGATGCCGCGCGCGCGTGTTCTGCAGCGAGGGTGAGGTACTTGGTGTGCAGCACTTCGATGTCGCGGCGCAACTGGTCCAGATCCGAGTCATTATGCAGTACGTCGTCCGCCCCGGCGAGCCGCTTCGCGCGCGGCAGCTGGGCTGCCATGATCGCCTGCACTTCGGCTGCTTTCAGTCCGCTTCTGCGGGTCGTGCGTGCGATCTGCTCATCCTCTTCGCAGTCGATTACCAGTATGCGTTTGACGATCTCCCGGTAGGCGCCTGTCTCGAGCAATAGCGGCACCACCAGTATGACGTAAGGTTGCCGCGCCGCGGCGAGCCGGGCTTGCGCCTCGTCGCGGATCAGCGGGTGCAGGATGCCCTCCAGCCTGGCCTTCGCCGCAGGATCGCGAAAGGCGCGTTCCCGCATATCGACGCGGCTCAACGCGCCGTCCACGGTGACGTATTCCGCTCCGAATTCGCGCTCGATTGCGGGGATGGCAATGCCGCCGGGCCGCGTCAGTGCGTGCGAAATTTCATCGGTATCGATGACCGCGGCGCCAAGCTTCTCGAAAATCCTCGCCGCGCTTGATTTCCCACAGCCAATACCGCCCGTAAGCCCGACGCAGTATGGCTCGCGCATCAGAAGAGCTCGAGATACCGGTTGTTGATCGCCGCACCGTGAAAGAGCGCGACCACCGCTGCGACGGCGAGGTACGGCCCGAACGGTATCGGCATTTGCTTCTGATGCCGCGCGAAGACGATGAGCGAGATGCCGATTATGGCACCGACGAACGACGAAAGCAGGATGACCAGGGGCAGCGCTTTCCACCCGAGCCAGGCGCCGATCGCCGCAAGCAGCTTGAAGTCGCCGTAGCCCATGCCATCCTTGCCCGTTGCCAGTTTGTAAAGCCAGAAGACCGACCACAGCACGAGATAACCGGCTGCCGCGCCGATCACCGCCGACCGGAGATCGGTAAAGACGCCAAAGACGTTGAAAACGAGGCCGGTCCACAGCAGAAGGAGCGTAATGCTGTCCGGCAGATAAAACGTGTCGAGGTCGATGAAGGCAAGTGCCACCATCGCCCAGCAGAAGAGGAGCGCGCCCAGTGCCGCAGCACTGAACCCGAAGCGCCAGGCGACGTAGCCGCTCAGGAGTCCCGCCAATGCTTCTACGAGGGGATAGCGCGCCGAAATGCGCGTCTTGCACGACGAACACCGGCCGCGAAGCACGAAGTAACTTATAAGCGGAATATTTTCGCGTGCCGTGATCGCGTGGCCGCAGGCGGGACACCGGGAACGCGGCAGCACGAGATCGTAACGCTCTTCCGCTGGGGGCTCAGTACCTGAGAGCTGCGCACATTCCGTGCGCCATTGCCGTTCGAGGATGCGTGGCAGCCGGTGGATCACCACATTGAGAAAGCTGCCGACACAGAGACCAACAACAACCGCAACGACGGTGAAGTACTGCGGATCGCTCAGAAAACTCAACGCCACGCTCCGTGGCCGCCTAGCATGCGGGCACTGTCAGCCGAGGATGATGAAATGACCGGATACACATCATCACGAGGTAAACACCGCGATCGGGGACGGCACGACCGTCCCCGATCGGGCAGGCGAATCCTTTAACGCCCGGTTCCTACACCACTGCACCGAGCTTGAAGATGGGCAGATACATGGCGATCACCATGCCGCCAATTACGGTCCCGAGCACCACCATGATCATCGGTTCCATCAGGCTGGAGAGCGCTTCCACCGCGTCGTCCACTTCCTGCTCGAAGTAATCCGCCACTTTGGAGAGCATCGAATCGAGCGCACCGGACTCCTCCCCGATTGCGACCATCTGAATCACCATGTTGGGAAAAACGTCGGTGCCCTGCATGGCGGAAGTCAGGCTGGAGCCCGTGGCGACTTCGGACTGGATCTTTTTTGTGGCCACGAAATATTCGTAATTCCCCGATGCGCCGGCTACGGAGTCCAGAGCTTCGACTAGCGGCACGCCGGCGGCGAACATCGTGGACAGCGTTCGTGTCCAGCGCGCGATCGATGACTTCCTGACGAGATCGCCGAACACCGGGATACGCAGCATCAGCCGATCCATGAAGATCTGCATTTTCTCCGAGCGCTTCCACGTCCAGAAGAAAGCGTATCCGGCGCCGAAAATACCGCCGAACATCGCGTACCAGTACTCCACGAAAAAGTCCGAGACCGCCATCACGAAAAGCGTGGGGGTGGGAAGGTCGGCCCCAAAACTCGTGAACACCTGCTTGAAG
>DATFGD010000030.1:0-3196 GCA_035249725.1 Burkholderiales bacterium | reverse complement strand
TGACCGGTGAGGGCGAGTTCGAGCGAACGTTCGGTGCCGGAAAGGTGGCGCGCCGCCTGCTGCAGCGCAATCACCGCCCAGCGCAGGTGCGCCATCACCTGCCAGTAGACCAGATCTCTCGCCGTGACCTTGCGCCCCGATTGACGCTCGTATTCGGGCAGAAAATCCTCGGCCGCTGCGATACCGCCCACGATCAGATCGGGACGCGCGAATCGCCAGCAGCGCGCGCATAGCCATCCCACGTCCTCGAGCGGGTTGCCGAAGGCCGGAAATTCCCAGTCGAGCACTCCGGCGAGCGCGCCTTCATGCACCAGATAATTGCCGGTCCGATAGTCGCGGTGGATGAACGTAATCTCTTCCTTCGCCGGCGCATGGAGTTCGCACCAGCGCAGGCCCCACTCCAGGACGGGATGGGACTCCGAATGCGTGTCGAGATAGCTGCGGTAGTGCGCGATGTTGTCGCGCGCATGCATGGTCTTAAGAAAGTCGAGCTGCCGGTGCGGCGGTTCGATTCGGTGCAAACGCGCGAGGTTCGCAGCAAGCTCGCGTGCGAGGTGCGCTGCATCCGGTACCAGCGACCGATCACGGGTGATGCGGTGGCCGGCCGCAACGCCGGGCAGGCGTTCCATGATGAAGAAGCGCCGGCCGGTGACGGCCGGGTCGTCGCAAAGATAGAGCGGCCGGGGTGCGAGCACGCGCGCTCCCTGCACGGCTTGCAGCACCGCGAACTCCTCCGCGCGGCTGAGACTCTCCCGCACGGTGGCCTGCGCATCGGTGCGCAATACCCAGTGCACGAGCCGCCCGTCGATTTCAACGTCGAGCGCCCAGTTTTCCTGCACGGCGCCGCCGCTCATGCGTTCCAGCCCGACGACGCACACGTTGTCGCCACCGGACGCGTTCGTGATGAATGCGCTCAGGCGTTCGCGAATTGCGGGTTCATCGAGTTTCGTGTGGCTCACAGGGGCGCGTTCAATGTGCTTTACGAAACATGATACGCTTCGCACCTGCGACATGATGACCCCGCTTGAAATCCTGAAGCGCTATCCCGCACACGACTACACGTTGTGGGGTGCTTTTCAGAGCCGCGCGCAATCGGATGGCCGGCGAGCATTTATGCTTTTCGACGGTGCGACGTGGACCTGGGAAGCATTCGGCGATGCAGTGGAAAGAACGTCGCGCGCGCTCACCACGCAGGGAATCGGGAAAGGCGACCGCGTTGGCGTCATCGGGACAAACAGCGATGCACATGTTCTCATGCTGTTTGCACTCGCACGCATCGGCGCCATCATGGTGCCGGTCAATCCCGAGTTCGGCGTTCAGGAAGCACGCTACGTGTTTCATCATGCCGAAGTGAGCGGCGTGGTCGCCAGTGAGAGTACGATCGATATCGCGCGGGGAGCGTGCGAGGGGCTGAAGACCCATCCCTGGTTCATGCTGCTGGACGGCAAACGGAACGATGCGCCGTCGCTCCGCGAACTCATCGATGAAGCCCCGGAGGCCGTGCTGCCCGGTGACGTGAGTCCCGACACCACTTGTCTCATCGTCTACACGTCGGGCACAACCGGTTTTCCCAAGGGCGCGATGCACAGCCAGCGCAGCTTCGTGACGGGCGGGGAAGCGTTCGTCCAGCGCGTTCATCTGCAGCACGACGACCGGGTGATGATCGTGCTGCCGCTTTTCCATATCAACGCGCTCTTCTATTCCGTGGCCGGGACGCTCGCGGCCGGCGCGAGCATGGTGATCGTGCCGCGCTTTTCTGCATCGACCTTCTGGCAGACCGCCGTGGAGGCCGGTGCAACCGAAGTCAACATCATCGAAGCGATCGGCACCATTCTCAAGAACCGGCCGCGCAGCGAGTTTCGCCGCGAGCATAGAATCCGAACCGTTTACGGCGTGCGCGAGGGTGTCGCACCGATCTTTCGCGAGGAATTCGGGATCCCACACTTGATCGGCGGTTACGGCATGACCGAGATACCCGGGGTCACGTGCAATCCGTTCGAGGGGCCGCAGAAACCGGGCAGCATGGGGCCGGTTGGACGCCACCCCGATCCTGCACGTCCGTGGGCCGAGTGCCGCGTGGTGGATGACGAGGGCCGCGACGTTCCAACGGGCGAAGTCGGCGAGCTGATCGTCAAAACGCCGATCATCATGCAGGGCTATTTTCGCGACGCGGAACAGACGCGTGCTGCCTTTCGCGAGGGCTGGTTTCTGACCGGGGACCTCGTCCGCCGCGATGAGGACGGCTACTTTTATTTCGTCTCGCGCAAGAAGGACATCATCCGCCGCCGCGGCGAAAACATCGCGGGCGCCGAACTCGACCGCGTGGTGGGCGCGCATCCCGCGGTGCACGAGGCGGCGGCCATTGCGGTGCCGTCCGAACTGGGCGAGGATGAAATTCTCGTCGCCGTCGTGGCCAAGCCGGGGCACAGCGTGAACGCGGAGGATATCGCGCAGTGGTGCCGCGAGCGGCTCGCCGCGATGAAAGTCCCACGCTTTGTCGCTGTAGTGGATGAGCTGCCGCACACGCCGACGCACAAAGTCGCGAAGCAGATCCTGCGCGCCGACGCGAGCCTCAAGGCGCGCGCGGTGGATCTCGCGGCGACACCATTCAGGGTGTAAGAGGAAGAGGTGCATCATCGAACGTAAAGCTTTGGGTCTCGCGATCGTCGGATCCGGACGTATCGGCACGCTGCGCGCGCGGCTTGCCGCGCAACATCCGGCGGTGCACTACCTTGCGGTTTCGGATCGCGACGCGGCGAAGGCGAACGACCTCGCGCAGAAAGTGGGCGCGCAGTTTCACTCCGGCGACAACCGTGAGGTCATTGCAAACCCGGAAGTGAATGCCGTCATCGTTTCCACGAACGAAGGCGAGCACATGGACGCGGTGCTCCAGGCCGTCGCTCTCGGCAAGCCGGTGCTCGTGGAAAAGCCGATTGCGCTGACGCTCGCGGACGCCGACGCGATGGTGACCGGAATCGACAAAGCCGGCGCGAACGTACGCGTGGGCTACAGCCGCCGTTACAAGGAGCGCTATCTCATCGCCAAGGAACAGATCCTGCAAGGGCGGCTCGGCAAGGTCGTGGGCGCCGCCGCGCGCGTCTACAACTCGCGTTCGCAGGGGCTTGCCGTGCTCAAGCGCGACCGGCACGCGACGCCGGTCGTGGACGCGCTCACCTATTACGTCGATCTCATGAAC
>DATFGD010000029.1:0-3075 GCA_035249725.1 Burkholderiales bacterium | reverse complement strand
CATCCGCGCCCGGCGGGCCGTTTTGCCCATCGCCGCAATCCTGTTCGACATCGACCACTTCAAGCGCTTCAACGACACCTGGGGCCACGAAGCAGGCGACCTCGTTTTGAAATCCGTGGCCGACGTCATTCGGCAAAACGTACGCGGTTCGGACATTGCCTGCCGCTACGGCGGCGAGGAATTCATCGTCGTACTGCCGGAGGCGACACGGAACGTCGCAGTCGAGCGCGCAGAAACGATAAGGCGCGACATCGAGCGCATGCAACTCCTGCTCGGCGACCAGAAACTCGACCGCGTCACGGCGTCGTTTGGCGTCGCGCTATATCCCACGCACGCGGATGATGCCGAGGGGTTGGTGCGTTCGGCGGACGATGCGCTCTACCAGGCGAAAGACCAAGGCCGGAACCGCGTTCACGTCTTCGAAACAGCGCCCTCGCTGCTATAGCGCAGTTTCCTGCAGGTTTGCTAGCGCGTGGCAGGCGGGTTTACGTTTTCGCGCGGAGCCGGAGGGATCATGGCCGGGCGCTGTATCGCCGGCTCAAGGACGATCACCGCACCGCTGGCAAAACGCCGGGCGTAATCCAGACGCGCCAGCCGATCATCGATCAGACATTGCTCGGCGGGGACCGCTGGATGGCGCTCCTTGCATTCGGGTCTCAAATCCTGAATCGAAACACTGGCCGGGTCGGCCACCGCCGCCGCACCGGACGAGAAGGCGAAAAGCAGCACGCCCGTTAGACGCGAGTAGTTTCGCATGAGTTCTCCTCTGCTGAGGGATGTCCGCACCTCATGTGCGGCTGCGTGTCGCTATTTTGGACTGCCTCTAGCAGCGCGGGTTCCGCACCTAGGATCTGCCCGGATGCCTGGCGCGTGTGGCTGCCGATGCTGCCTGGACCGAACAAAGTTCACTTCGACTCCTCGGGGGGCGTGATGCGACGAAACATCGTGAGAAGCAGCAGATCGTAAATGATCTTGAGCGACCCGCACACGATAAGCGGCCAGCCGAACGTGCTCAGGGTGAGCAGGTAACCTGCAAAGGCGGGACTTACGGCAGCGGCGAGACTGCGTGGCACTGCCGTCACGCTGGCGGCTGCGGGCCGTTCACCGGGCGAAACCACCGCCATGACGTAGGACGTGCGGGCCGGCACATCCATTTGCGAGAGGGCGCTGCGCAGAAACAGAAAAAGCAGGGCAAGCGGCAAGGTCGGCATGAACGGCACCAGGATCAAGAACACGCTGGAAGGCAGATGCGTGAAGACCATGGTATTGATCAGGCCGAAGCGGGCGGCAACCCGCGCCGAGGCGAGCTGGGAGAGCGCGCTCAGTATGCCGACCCAGAAAAAAACAGTGCCCGCCGTGGTGACCGACATGTCGAAGCGTTCGAACAGCCAAAGTGCCAGCAGTGACTGCACTGCAAAGCCGCCTGCAAAAGCATCGAGACTGAAAAGCGCGGCGAGCTTGAACACGGTGTGTCGGGATTCGCCGAGCGGTGTAGACGGCGTGTCGAGTCGCGTCTCTACGCTCGGTGCGAGACGCTGATAAAGCGCAAGGCTGGCCAAGCCGAGAATGCCATAAAACAGAAACATCCCCTGCAGCGCGGCCTTGAGGTCGATCGAGAGCCACTGTTCAGCAAGCGCCGGTATGCCTGCGGCCTGTGCTCCGAGCGCGCCGACAAATGCGCCGATCAAACTGTAGCGAGCAAAAAGCGCAGTGCGCGATTTCGCGGTCACGGTGTGCGCGAGCAATGCGTGCTCCAGCGGCGAGAACACGCTCACGTCCCCGCTCGAAGGATTCAGCGTGCCGAGGAAAGCGACGAGCAGGAGCGGCCAGAAATCCGTCACCATCACGAAAGCGATGCCGGTTGCAGCCATCAGCACAGAGGCTGCGCGCAGCAGCGTGCGGCCGCGGTAGCGGTGCGCAATGAACCCCGCCGCGAGCGTCATGGCGCCTGATCCCAGCAAAGTGGCCGTGACCAGCACGCCCACTTCGAGCGCTGTGAAACCCAGCAAAGTCAGGTAGAACGGCAGCAGCAGGCTCATGTAGCCGTCGCCAAAGGCGCGCAGCGCACGAGACCAGAGTATGAAAGCGGCATGGGGCTGCGTACCGGGTGGCAGCAGAAAACCGCGGTGGACAGAGCGCATTGGCATTATTTTTCTGCCAGCTTACAGGAAACCGAGCACACGCGAAGGGTGCGAAGACCGTTTGGTATACTTGGAGTGCCTGACATAATGTTAGGCTCTAATCAGTTCGCATAGCGAGGAGCGCGCATGATCGATGTATACAGCTGGCCCACGCCGAACGGTCACAAAGTGCACATCATGCTGGAAGAAACCGGCCTCGAATACCGGGTGCACGGCATCAATATCCGGACCGGGGACCAGTTCAAACCGGAATTCCTGAAAATCAGCCCGAACAATCGCATTCCGGCAATCGTCGATCGCAAGGGTCCGAACGGCAAACCGCTGTCGCTCTTTGAGTCGGGCGCAATTCTGCTTTATCTCGCATCCAAGACGGGAAAATTTCTCCCTGCGGACATGCATGCGCGCTGGACGTGCGTGCAGTGGCTGATGTGGCAGATGGGCGGGGTCGGACCGATGTTCGGACAGGCCAATCATTTCCGCCGCTACGCGAAGGAAAAGATCGAATACGCTGTCGAGCGCTATACGAACGAAGCCAACCGTTTGACGGACGTGCTCGACAAGCGTCTCGCTGAAGCGCCTTATCTCGCAGGTAACGACTATTCGATCGCCGACATTGCCGTATTTCCCTGGATGCGCGGCTCGGAGAACCGCGGCGTCAATATCGCCGAATATCCAAACGTTGAGCGCTGGTTCAATGCGATCAATTCCAGGCCCGCTGTGCAGCGAGGCGTGCAGGTGCTCGCAACCGGACACGAAAGCGCACCGCACGATGACAAATCCTGGGAGATCATGTTCGGCAAGGTTCAATTTCAGCGCCGTTGAATTCCCGGCACAAATCGCGGTCCATTTCGGATCACCGTCTTGTGTGCAGTGCAGAATGGCGATAGAGACGATTTGATGTAGAATCGGACCGTCCCCCGGCAGAGCAGCTCCA
>DATFGD010000028.1:0-2058 GCA_035249725.1 Burkholderiales bacterium | reverse complement strand
CCCGCGCAATAAACTTTTACACGCACGGCGCGGCGCGCGAGCCGGCGTCCGTTTACGATTGCGGCCATGCCAGAAACGAAAACGAAAATTCTCGTCGTCGACGACGATCTGCGGCTGCGCGATCTGCTGAACCGCTATCTCACGGAACAGGGGTTTAGCGTGCGTGCGGTTCCCGATGCGACCGACATGAATCGCCATCTCGCGCGCGAGCGCTATGACTTGATGGTGCTCGATTTGATGCTGCCGGGGGAAGACGGCCTGAGCATTTGCCGGCGGCTGCGCGGCAGCAACGAAACCATGCCGATCATCATGCTCACTGCCAAGGGGGACGACGTTGACCGCATCGTCGGCCTGGAGGTCGGCGCAGACGACTACCTCGCCAAACCGTTCAATCCCCGCGAGCTCGTCGCCCGCATTCAGGCCGTATTGAGGCGGCGCCCCGCGCCGCAGCCGCCCGGCGCCCCGTCGGCCGACACGCAGGTGGCCCAGTTCGGCGACTTCACTTTCCATCTGGCGACCCGCACTCTCACCAAAAAAGGCGCGGATGTGCCGCTTACCACCGGCGAATTCGCCCTGCTCAAGGTGTTGGTGCAGCATCCGCGCACTCCGCTCTCGCGCGACAAGCTGATGGAACTCGCGCGCGGGCGCGAATTCGGGGCTTTCGACCGCTCCATCGACGTGCAGGTCTCGCGGCTTCGCCGGCTGATCGAGCCCGACCCCGCCAAGCCGGCCTTCATACAGACGGTATGGGGCTTCGGCTACGTCTTCATTCCTGACGGCAGAAACCGCGAGCAGTGACCGCTGCCCGGCTTCGACCATGAGCCGAAGGGCTGCTTCGGTGAATGTCATGACGAAGCTGCTGCCCCGCACGCTGCTCGCGCGAAGCGTGCTCATGATCACGCTGATCCTGGTTGTCGCCCATCTCGCGTGGCTGCAGATCTACCGTTTATCGGAGCGCGAGCCCCGCGCCCGGCAAGTGGCCCAGCAGATCGTGAGCGTGGTGAATCTCACGCGGGCCGCACTGGTCACGTCGCAGCCCGACAAGCGCTTTTCGCTGCTCGCAGAGCTTTCGCGAAGCGAGGGCATCCAGATTTACGTCTCCGATCCCGATGAGGTGGTGCCGCCGCTTCCCCAGCGGCCGTTTCTGCAGACCGTGGCCGCCGAGCTGCGCGAGCGGCTGGGATCCGATACGCGGATGGCGGTGAGCCGCAGCGGCGTGCGCGGCGTGTGGGTGAGCTTCCAAATCGATGAGGACGAATACTGGGTCATGCTGCCCCGCGCCCGTATCGAGCGCAACGAGCCTTTGCGCTATATCGGCTGGGGCCTTTTCGTGCTGCTCGTGGCGCTGGCCGGCGCATACTTCCTGGTGGCCCGGATCAACCGCCCGTTGCGGCAGTTGACGCGCGCCGCTGCGCAAGTCGGCCAGGGAAAGATTCCCCCGCCGGTGGAAGAGTCCGGCCCTACGGAAATCAGCACGCTTGCGAGCGCTTTCAACCAGATGGCCGCCGATCTGAAACGCCTGGACGATGAGCGCGCCCTGCTCCTCGCCGGCGTCTCACACGACCTCCGGACCCCGCTTTCACGCATCCGCCTGGGCCTGGAAATGCTGGCCCACAAGGATCAGTCCGGACTGAAGGAAGGCATCGAGCGCGACATCGAAGACATCGATACAGCGATCAATCAGTTTCTCGATTTTGCCCGGCTGACCGATTCCGAGCCGCTGACGTCCGAAGGCGATCTCAACGCGATCATACGCAGCGTAGCCGAGCGTTATGCCCGGCTCGATCGCAGCGTGTCGATCAAGCTCGAACCGGTACCGGCCTTACCGCTGCGGCCGCTGGCGATACAGCGCTTGATCCAGAACCTGATCGAGAATGCGCTGCGCCACGGCGGCTGCGCAGCAGAGGTCGTGACCGGGTGCACCCAAGCGGCCGGATTCATCGAAGTGCTGGACCGCGGCCCCGGAATTCCGGCCGGTGAAACCGACCACATGCTGCGGCCGTTCACGCGGTTGGACAGCGCGCGCGGCGGCCCCGGCACCGGACTCGGATTGGCGAT
>DATFGD010000027.1:0-2464 GCA_035249725.1 Burkholderiales bacterium | reverse complement strand
CTGTATTCCTGAAAAATGGCTAAGGTGACGAGCGTTCCCTTCGCGTCGCGTGCCGCGAAAGTTCCGACCTGACGTATCCGTTTCGGCATGGGATCGATCTCCGTGCTGAATTGGTTCTGATCGACGCTAATGGAAACCTTGCCGGAAAGGATGAGGCATAAGTCACCCCCCCTTCACGCCGGCTGAACAGAGTTCGCCGCCATAATATTCCCTTAATTGCATCACCGCCGCGATCTTGTTTCGGAGTTCCCGTCGAATTGCCGCCGCACCGCGTCCATGAGCGCGGGCCGCCGTTCTGCAGGAGCCACGTAGATCATGCCGCGAGCGAATTGCGGCCCGTTGCCGATGGTATGGTGACGGCGGTTGGACGTGACTACCCGCAGGGCGGAGCCGCTCATGGATCCCGAGGAACATGCGACCTTTTCCGTTACAGGCTTCGAAGTCAATATCATACCCGGCACCGAATACGCTTTCGTGCGCGTTTGCTTCGTCGAAAAACCGCTGCAGACGGCACATTCGGTGCGCCGATACGTTTTCTCGTACGGCCAGCTCGCCGAGTTGCGGGATGTAATCGATCAGGCGCTGCTCACCTTTAAAAACGCACTGAAACGCGATCCACCCGCTCCATCCGTGCACTAGTACCATCGCGGCATGCCCATTCGGCCCATGCGTCCGACGGATGCTTTGCGCGACACCCGAAAAACTTTCGTGCCAGCATGCAATTGGATATAGAAACGCGGGGTTGGCCGAAAGGTTCAGGCGACAGCCTCCAAGCTGTACATGCGAGTTCGAATCTCGCACCCCGCTCCATCGCCCTCTCCCGATAGACACTGGACCGACGCCGCCCGGGCGTATAAACTGGTCT
Organism: Burkholderiales bacterium; assembly: GCA_035249725.1. Classification (GTDB taxonomy): domain Bacteria; phylum Pseudomonadota; class Gammaproteobacteria; order Burkholderiales; family SG8-41; genus DSOT01. The sequence continues at coordinate 1,599 of DATFGD010000027.1, read as the reverse complement.
CCAGTGGGGATGCAGCCTCCCCGCTTTCCAAGACGGGTCACCGTCCAAGGCTTGCTCTGATGGCATATGCCCAAAAGGAGCTTGCTTTGCCCATATCCCAATACTGTTTCCCAGTCGTTACCCGGCTCTGCCGCTCGTGCGCAGCCCGCGCTCGCGCGCCGCATAAGCCACGCGCCCCCTCCTGCGCTCGTTTTTGGAGCTGGTCGTTGATGGCTACACAGCACATTCCCTTTTTCGAGGATCATTATCATGACTACATCCATCTCCTATTCCGATCTCGAGTCCGCCGTTCGCGACCGTGAGCCGCCGTTGGTGATCGACGTGCGCAGATCTCCGGCCTTCAAGGCGGCGAGCGAAATGATCGCCGGCGCATTGCGACGCGAGCCGGAGGCGGTCGGCGCATGGGCGAAGGCGCTCCCCAAGGCAAGCACGGTAGTGGTTTACTGTGTGCACGGCCACGAAGTGAGCCAGGGCGTGGCCCAAGCCCTCGCTGGCTGCGGCATCAAAGCGCATTATCTCGAAGGCGGCATCGAACAAGGGTGGAAAGCCCGGGAGGGAGCGCTCGATCGCAAACCGTCCGATGCAAGCACGCGCTGGGTGACGCGCGAGCGTCCCAAGATCGACCGCATTGCCTGTCCCTGGTTGATTGCGCGGTTCATCGATAAGGAGGCAGAGTTCTTGTACGTGCCGGCCCGGCAGGTGCTGGATGCAGCGCGCGAACGCAATGCGGTCCCATACGATATTCCGGATGTGCTGTTCTCGCACGACGGCGACGCGTGCAGCTTCGACGCCTTCTTGAAGCACTATCGCTTGACCGACTCGGCGCTGAACCGGCTTGCGGTGATCGTGCGCGGCGCAGACACGAACAAGCTGGAGCTGGCGCCGCAATCTTCGGGTTTGGCAGCGCTCTCGCTCGGTCTATCGAGAATTTACGCTGACGATCACGAGATGCTCAAACACGGCATGATCATGTACGACGCGCTCTATGCCTGGTGCAAGGAAGGGCAGGAAGAGGTGCACACCTGGAATCCCCAAGCGTATCGTTGAACGCGCGTGGAAACGGCTGCGGTTCTTCTCACCGGAACACTGAAGTGGATGAATCCATGTGCTATGCGATGAAACCACCGCCACTACGGCGCGAAGGCGCTGAACTCAGGGAGCGAGGCTCACGCACTCGACCGGCGAAGCCGAAATGACGAAGGCTCACGCGCTGGAGGCGGCGAGCGCGGCGCGAATCTGATCGAGCGCCGCGGGATCTTCGATGGTCGTGAGGTCGCCCGGGTCGCGCCCCTCGGCGAGCGCCTGGATGCTGCGCCTCAGCAGCTTGCCCGAGCGCGTCTTCGGCAGCAGGGTCACGAAATGCACGTGCGCCGGCCGCGCGATTGCGCCCAGCTGTCTATCCACGGTTTCCATCACTTCCTTTTCGTGATCGCGCCGCTGCTGCGGCGTCTCGATCTTCGAGACGTCCTTTACGACGGCGAAGGCGAGCGGCATCTGGCCCTTGACCGAATCGGCGACGCCGACGACCGCCACCTCCGCGATATTCGGATGCGCCTGCACGGCTTCTTCGATCTCGCGCGTGCCGAGACGATGACCGGC
>DATFGD010000026.1:0-4006 GCA_035249725.1 Burkholderiales bacterium | reverse complement strand
AGTCGCGCGAGCCAGCGAAGCGTCCTTTACCGGAGCCGCCTCCGCGCGCACGCCCTCGGCCGCGAGGCGGGTAACGATGTCTGCCATGGTGTAGCCCTCTCTTTTGAAGCGCTGTATTTCAGCGATGCGCTCTACGGCGGTGTCCGGGAAATAGCCCAACTGACGCGCCCGGCTTTCCTCATCCCCGGCCGGTGCGCTGACCAACGGCCGTGGCAGGAGGCCCATGGCGATGTAGTTATTCAGCGTCGCCCTGGAAATGCCCGTGCGATCTAGTAATTCCTTGCTGGATATCATTTTGCCTTGGAGCCTAAGTGTTACATGTCTGGACAGTATAGACTGTTTAACTAGACCGTCAATATGAGAACGTCATGCGACCGTTTATACCGGCAAACTGTTGTTTATCTGCAACGATAAGGAGGCGAAGCGACTCGGTATTTACACGGAAGATGGGAGGTGGCCCCGCAGCGCCCAAACGGCTCCGCCGGGCTTCGGCGCCCAGTCACGCAATGGGCTCAGCGTACGACCAACACCGGTATCTTGGAGTGCGTGAGAACTTTCGCTGTCTCGCTCCCGAGCAGCAGGCTGGACAGCCCTTTCCTTCCATGAGAAGCCATCAAGATGAGATCGCATTTCTTCTTCTTTGCGATTTCGATGATTTGCTGATAAGGGAAGTCGCTCACCACTGAAACGGCCTCGCACTTGACGCCGGCTTCCTTTGCCGCCTTTTCGACCTTGGCCAGCATCTTCCGCGCATGCTGTTGTGACTCGTTTTCGAATCTTTTCTTGAGCTCCCCGCTCATCGGCGATATGAATCCCTCGTCGACGATCATGCGAAACTCAGGAACCACATGGACGGTCGTAATGCGGGCTTTGGCTTCCTTTGCAAACTGGATGCCACGCTGGACCGCCCGGTCAGACAGCTTGGAACCGTCCGTTGGCAACAGGATGTGCTTGAACATGGGGCCTCCGATGAATGTCGCTCAGAGACAGTCCTGAGGGCATCAATAATATTACGCTGTCAGCGTTGACGATGTCATCCCGCTCCATACGCCGGACCAGTTGTTCAGTGGCTTTTGCCCAGCCGGTGCGCCGGAATAGGAAGCGCTGCAACTTCTATGCCCTCCTCCTGCAGCGCATCGATATCCCGCACTGAGGCTGTGCCACGGATCCGCCGCTCGTCGATTTCGCCGTAGTGGATTTTCCGGGCTTCTTCGGGAAAGGCCGCGCCGACGTCGTCGGTCGTCTCGATGATGTGATCGATGAGCTTCGCGAGCACTTCGGCGCCCAGGTTGGCATACTGTTGCGGTGGCTCCTGCTGCGCTTTCACAGCCGCCCCGGGAGCCCCCGTGTTGACATACGACGCATGAGGAAGACGCTCGATCACGCCGTCACCGCACAGCGGACACGTCAGCAGCTTTCCTTCCAGCTGCCGCTTGAAATCATCCCTGGACGTGAACCACCCTTCGAACCGGTGCCGGTTCGCACACCCCAGCTCATAGACGATCACGATGCTATCCCGTTGTTATAACTGCATGTTGGATCACCGTGCGATGATCTCGTTCAGTCGCGGCCAGTGGTGCCCGGAGCCGGACTCGAACCGGCACGGGTGGGTTAACACCCGAGGGATTTTAAGTCCCTTGTGTCTACCAATTTCACCATCCGGGCATGGGCAGGGCTGGAGGCGGGGGTCGGAATCGAACCGGCGTCCACGGCTTTGCAGGCCGCTGCATGACCACTCTGCCACCCCGCCGCTGAAACGAAAAGGGGAAAACGAACGGCCATTCTGTGCGGGCCTCAAGTATGCCCGACTTGAACGGCTGCGTACCGTTTTCCCCGCGATTCTGGAGCGGGAAAGGAGTCTCGAACTCCCGACCTCAACCTTGGCAAGGTTGCGCTCTACCAACTGAGCTATTCCCGCATGAGTTACGGGAATTATAAGGGACGCAACCTGCCCGATCAACCGGACTGCCCGGTCTGCCACGCGCGAGGCAGCGCCACTTTGAGGTAGTACGCCATGGATACCATCGTGAGCACCGCCGCGATGTAAATGAGCCACGTGCCGAGCCAATGCGGACTGAGTCGACCAATGTCGTCGTAATAGAGCAACAGAGGAATCGCCACCATCTGCGACACGGTTTTGAACTTGCCCAGGAATGAGACCGCTACGCTGCGCGCCTGACCGATCTTCGCCATCCATTCGCGCAGCGCTGAAATCGTGATTTCGCGGCCGATGATGATCAGCGCGATGATTGCATCCACGCGCTCGAGCTGAACGAGTGTGATCAGGGCCGCTGCAACCATCAGCTTGTCCGCTACGGGATCGAGGAACTCCCCGAACGCGGAGGTTTGATTGAGCTTGCGGGCAAGCCAGCCATCCAGCCAGTCGGTGATTGCCGCCGCAGTGAAGAGTATCGTGGCGACGAGATTCTGGTTCGGCGCGGAGACCCAGCTCTTTTCGAAGTAGAAGATACCGACGAACAGCGGGATCAGAATGATCCTGAGCCAGGTGAGCAGATTGGGCACATTAAGCGGCATTTGGCGTCTACCCTAGTGCAGCTCCTGATAGATTTTCTCAGCGAGCGCCCGGCTGATGCCCTCGACCTGCGCCATGTCCTCTACGCTGGCTGATAGCAATCCCCTCAACCCGCCAAATCGGGTGAGCAGGCGCTGCCGGCGCTTGGCGCCCACGCCGGCGATCGTCTCCAGCGGCGAGCTCGTTCGCGCCTTCCCTCGGCGTGCCCGATGGCCCGCGATCGCAAAGCGGTGCGCCTCATCCCTGATCTGCTGGACAAGGTGCAGCGCTGTGTGATCGGGCGGCAGAACAAGCGGCGTGGTGCGGCCCGCGATCAGCAGCTGTTCCAGGCCGGGCTTGCGTTCCTCGCCTTTTGCGACGGCAACCAGCATTACGTCATTCAATCCCAGTTCGGTGCAGACCTGCTGCGCCACTGCGAGCTGTCCCTTGCCGCCGTCGATCAATACGAGATCGGGCATCCTGCCCTCGCCAGCCACGACCCTGCGGTAGCGCCGCGTGAGGGTCTGGCGCATCGCCTCATAATCGTCTCCGGCTGCGACGTCTTCGATGTTGTAGCGGCGGTATTCATGCTTTTGCAGGCTTGCCCGATCATAAACCACGCAGGAGGCGACGGTCGCCTCGCCCAGGGTATGACTGATGTCAAAGCACTCGATGCGTTGCGTGGTCTCCGGCAGGCCCAGTGCCTGCTGCAGCGACAGCAGCCGCGCCTCCTGTGTAGCCTGCAATCCCAACGTCTGGGCGGCACCCAGTTGCGCGTTCTTCACTGCCATGTCGAGCCATGCCCGGCGCATACCGATGGGCTGGGTCAGGACGTGTACTCGCCGTCCTGCCTGCGCTCCCAACACCGTTTCGAATGCGCCACGTTCGATTTCGGCGCCCACGATCAGCTGTGCCGGAACGTCGTGACGCAGGTAGTGCTGGGCGAGAAACGCTTCGATGACTTCTCTGTCTGTAGAGCCTTCCGCATTCTTCGGAAAGAAGTTTCTATCGCCCAGATGGCGCCCACCGCGAACCATGACGAGATTGAGGCACGCGACGCCCGCCACGCGGGCACAGGCGATGATATCCGCGTCGCCGCCTGATTCGCCGCTTACGAACTGCTTTTCGCGCACTTTTCTCAACGCCGTAATCTGGTCGCGGAAAAGCGCAGCGTCTTCGTATCGCAGCGCCTGGGCCGCGGCATTCATGCGGGCGATCAGGCGCTCGATCACTTCATCCTCTTTGCCTCTCAGGAAAAGCTCAGCGCTGCGGACGTCTTCAGCGTAGTCGGCGGCAGTGATGAGCCTGACGCAGGGGGCGGTACAGCGTTTGATCTGATGCAACAGGCATGGCCGGGACCGATTGGCGAATACCGTATCTTCACAGGTCCGCAGCCGGAACACTTTCTGCAGCAACTGGATACTCTCGCGGACCGCGCCGGCATTGGGGAACGGTCCAAAGTAGCGATTGCGCTTGTCGAGTCCGCCCCGATGG
>DATFGD010000025.1:0-2571 GCA_035249725.1 Burkholderiales bacterium | reverse complement strand
CTTCTGACCGACGGCACGCGAGAGTATGTCGGAAGTGCCGCCCGCGGGAAACGGAACGACGATGCGTATCGCCTTGGCCGGATACGTCTGGCCCCATGCCGATGACGCAAGCGCCGCCACGGCGAGGGCTACGGCGCAGAGCGCGGTGAGCGCAGGCATTGCGCGTTCGGTGTCCACCTTCTCCTCCGTGCGCTTATTCGCGCCGCCACTATGTCGCGCGCCTTTGCGCTCGTCAAGCGGTCGCAAAGGCGCTTTGGGTATCTGCTATTCTTCACGGCTCGTTATAAACCGCGCTGGAGAGATCGACGTGACAGGGAACTGGGAACGCAAACTGGGCCTCATCGTGCCGTCCTGGAATACGGTGATGGAATACGAGGTGCAGCGCATGGCGGGAGCCACGATGTCGGCGCATTCGGTTCGCATCCCGCACACCGCCGACACCGAGGAAAATCTGCTGGCGCTCGCGACGCATGCGCCGGCCGTTGCGAAGCTCCTGGCACACGCCAAGGTTCACGTGATCGGTTATGGCTGCACCGCGGGCGGCTTTCTGAAAGGTCCTGAGGGCGACCGCAAGGTCGGCGCCGAGATCGCGGAAGCGACCGGCATTCCCGTCGCCACCTCCGCAACCGCGATCGCCGACGCGCTACGCGCCGTAGGCGCACGGCGGATCGGTGTAGCTTCCCCTTATGCCGCCTGGCTGAACGAACGCGTGCGAAAATTCCTCGAGGCCGACGGTTTCGATGTCGTCGCGATCCAGGGCCTCAGCACCGAAGCGCATTCGACCATCACGCTGGAGCGGGTCGAAGCGCTGGCCGCCGAGGTGAATCGTCCTGAAGCGCAGGCGATCTTCATCAGTTGCTCGAATTTTCGCACCCTGGAAATCATCGAGTCCCTGGAACAGCGCTTCGGCAAGCCGGTGGTAACGAGCAATGCCTCGACGATGTGGAAGATGCTGCGCGTGATCGGCGACCGGCGCGCAGTCCCCGGCGCGGGGCGCCTCTTTCGCGAAGCTTAGCGCTCGGCGCGCAGCGTCCGGACACGACATGGCCGGCACCCCTACTCCAGCATCTTCCTGGCGTCCGCAGCATGAAGTGGAAATCGTCGCGGGGACGCCGCCCGGCGGTGGCCTCGACCGCACGGCCCGCGCGCTCGCCCACGCGATCGAATCCGAACGCCTGCTCGACGTTCCGGTGACGATCAAGAACATACCGGGCGACGGCGCGCGCAAGGCCTGGGCGTATGTCGATGGTCATGCCGGCGACCCGCATCTACTTGCGATCAGTTCGCCGAATCTGACCACCGATCACCTGGTCGGCATCGCGGCGTTCGACCACGCCGCATTTACGCCGCTCGCCATCCTTTACAACGAGTACATCGCGTTCATCGTGCGCGCGGATTCGCCGATGGCGAGCGCTACGGACCTGCTGCGGATGCTGGGCTCGCGCGCGGCCGGCATAACCGTCGCCCTTTCTACCGCCCTCGGCAATCCGAATCACATTGCGCTCGCCAAAGTGATCCGACATGCCGGCGCCGATATCAAAGCGCCGGAGATCCGCGTATTCGACTCCGCACTGGACGCCCTGGCGGATGTGGTCGCCGGCAACGCGGCGGTCGCTGCGATCACCGCTGCGAGCGCCGTCGAAGCGCTCGCGACGGGGCAAGTCCGTGCGCTGGCCGTGTCGGCGCCAAAGCGTCTCGGCGGCGCGTACGAGGCCACCCCCACATGGCGCGAGCAGTCGGTGGACTGTGTAATCGGTGCGTGGCGCGGCGTCACCGGCGCACGCGGGATGACACGGGGCCACATTGCGCACTGGGAACGGGTCTTTCGCGCCGTCGTGATGAGCGCGCAGTGGAACGCTGAACTCACCCGGCGTGACTGGACGAGCATGTATCTGGACGGTCCGCCGCTCCTTTCCTACCTGCGGCAAGAGGAATCGGAGATGAGATCGATCCTCGGGGACCTCGGCCTCATCCCGCCCTGACCAGGGCAGCCGTGGGGGTGTCAGTGTGCTATCCTAAACGTCCGTTTTTTGACACACCAAGGCCTATGCGGATGGAAGTACACGTGCACGGCAACGCATTCCTGTGCAAGGGAGTGCGGCTGCCGCAGGTCGAGCAGGCGCTGCGGTCCTGGCTCGAATATCTCGATGTGGATACGATTGCCGAGGCCGCGAGCGTGGAACGCGAAGAGCCGGGCATCGTGTTCGACCCGCGCGAGCGCACGCTCAACATCTGCTGGACCGGCGAAGTGGGGCGCAGCTTTCACAGCCGGCTTACCGAGGCTTTTCACAATCTCGGTCCGCTCTCGGAATACGCCTCCGAGATTGAAGTCACGTACTACCCCGAGCACGGCGAGGACGAGTTCTATCAGATGTTCGTCGGCCCCAGTGCGGAAGCCATCCACGACTTTCGCAGGCAATGCGTGGTCGAGGACGTATCGGGCATGCTGTCGCGGCACCTGAGCAAGCAGGAAGTGGATCAGGTTGCAGCGCTCATCAACCAGATGTTCGACACGGCGCTGACCGCCAAGCGTACCAGCGGCGAGCAGAGCGTGCCGTCAACGGTGATCCC
>DATFGD010000024.1:0-11450 GCA_035249725.1 Burkholderiales bacterium | reverse complement strand
TGTGCTGACGTTCGTGGACACGGAGAGCGGCATCGACGTCGTTCACGGCGGCTGGCTCATCGCAATCGTCGGCACCGAGTCGCTCGTGCTGCTCGGAGCCCAGATCGCGCCGCAATTCGGCGCGTTCGCGCCGCTGACGTTCGTGACGATCTACTCGCTGTGGGGCATCGGCGTCGCCTTCTACGGCATCTTCATGACGCTGTTCAGCTATCGACTGTTCTTCCTGCGGGTGGAACCGGCCGACATCACGCCGCTGTTATGGGTGGTGATGGGCGCCGCCGCCATCGCCACCAATGCCGGCTCAACGCTCATCCTCACCGATCCGGCCATGCCGTTTCTGCTCGCGATGCGTCCGTTCGTGGACGGCATGACGCTCGTCCTCTGGGCGTGGGCCACGTGGTGGATTCCATTGCTGGTCATTCTCGGGGTCTGGAAGCATGGGGTGCGGCGGGAGCCGCTCGTGTATCACCCGATGTACTGGAGCCTGGTGTTTCCGCTCGGCATGTACACGCTCGCAACGTACCGCCTGTCCCTTGCTGCCGACTTTCCGCCGCTGCAATGGGTACCTCACACGATGATCTGGGTGGCTCTCGCCGCGTGGACGTTGACGATGATCGCAGCGATCGTCGCTTTCTGGCGCGTGCTACGCCCTTCCGCGGAACGCGCAAGCGCTGAAAGCGCGTAGGTTACCGCCCTCGAACGAGCGCCTCATATCACGCGCGAATAGCGCTGGACTTCGCGCTCGTGCCGCAGGTATTTGTCGAACACCATACACACGTTGCGGATCAACATGCGGCCTTTTGCCGTGACATTGATCCAGCGCTCGTCGAGTTCGACCAGCCCCATGCGTTCCATTTCGTGCAGTTCCGCGAGCTCGGTGCTGAAATAGCGATCGAAGTCGATCAGGTGTGCGATTTCGATCGACTCCTTGGACAGCATGAAATGGCACATCAGCGCCTGGATGACGGCGCGCCGCACGAGGTCATCGGCGGTAAGTTCCAGGCCGCGCATGATCGGCAGCACGCCGCGGTCGAGACTCGCGTAGTACTCGTCCAAGGTCCGGTAATTCTGGCTGTAGGTGGGCCCGATGCTGCCGATGGCCGATACGCCGAGCGCGACGAGATCGCAATCGGGCTGCGTCGAGTAGCCCTGGAAATTGCGGTGCAGGCGTCCCTGGCGCTGCGCCAGCGCGAGCGCGTCCCCCGGTTTTGCGAAATGATCCATGCCGATGTAGATGTACCCGGCTTCGCCGAGCCGCCTGACCGCCAGCTCCAGCAGTTTGAGCTTCGCTTCGGGCGATGGCAGGTCCGCCTCGCTGATACGCCGCTGGGGCTTGAAGCGGGCAGGCAGGTGCGCGTAGTTATAGACCGCGATGCGGTCAGGCTGCGCGGCGACAACGCGAGCGAGCGTACGGTTGAACCTGAGGAGGTCCTGCTTCGGCAGTCCGTAGATGAGGTCCACATTGATCGACATGAAGCCCGCGGCACGCGCGGCCGACATGACAGCAAGCGTCTGTTCCGGACTCTGAATGCGATTCACCGCGCGCTGCACGTCAGGGTCGAAGTCCTGGACTCCGAGGCTCACCCGGTTGAAACCCATCGCACGCAGCGCGGCGATCGATTCTGCATCCACCGTGCGCGGGTCGATCTCGATCGAGTATTCACCGTCGGCTGCGAACGAGAAATTCTCGCGCAGCATCGTAAAGAGTCTTGCAAGTTGTTCGCTGTCGAAGAATGTTGGCGTGCCGCCGCCCCAATGCATCTGGCACACGCCCGGATCATCTCTGAAGAGCGGCGCCTGAAGCCCGATTTCCCGTGCGAGATAGGCGAGGTACTTGTCGCCTTTGGTCTTGTCGCGCGTCGCGATCCGGTTGCAGGCGCAGTAGAAGCACACCGTGCTGCAGAACGGCAGATGCACGTAGAGCGACAGCGCGCGGTGTATGGCGCCGATGTTGCGTTTGCCTGCCCACGAGCGGTAGGTGTCGGGCCCGAACGCCTCCACGAAGCGGTCTGCGGTCGGATACGACGTATAGCGCGGACCGTTGCAATCGAGCCTGCGAAGCAGAGCCAAGTCCAACTGCAACGGCAGATGCGCGTGAGAGGAAATCATGGGTTCGCTCCATTCATGGCGCTCAGTATTGCACCGGCGCCAAAGGGCGACTTGATCCACGTCAAAAGCGGTGTAGCATGTCGAAGGGTAAATTCTCTCGTGTGCCCATCATGCCTTCGCAACCCCGTTCTTCTGCCATCGACGTCCGCCGATTGAAGGCGGCGTGCTCGACATGCAGCCTCCGGGAGCTGTGCCTGCCGGCCGGGCTCGACGAGGGCGAGCTGGAAAAAGTCGACTGCATGGTGAAGCGGCGCAGGCCGGTGCGGCGTGGCGATCGCCTTTACCGCTCCGGCGCGGCGCTGGATTCCCTCTACGCCGTCCGCACCGGCTTCATGAAGAGCTGCGTGCTGCATGACGACGGCCGCGAACAGGTGGCCGGGTTTCACATGATGGGAGACGTCATCGGGCTCGACGCGATCAGCTCCGGCCGCCACCTGTGCGACGTCATGGCGCTCGAGGACAGCGAAGTGTGCGAGATCCCGCTGGCGCAGTTGCAGTGTCTCGCGCGCGACATTCCCGCCCTGCAACAGCATTTTCACCGCATCCTGAGCCGCGAGATCGTGCGCGACCACGGTGTGATGCTGCTCCTCGGGACGATGCGGGCGGAGGAGCGGCTCGCCGTCTTCCTGCTCAATCTTTCACAGCGCTTCGCCGCCCGCGGCTATTCGCCGAGGGAGTTCTACCTGCGCATGACGCGCGAGGAAATCGGCAGCTATCTCGGACTGAAGCTGGAAACCATCAGTCGCGCCCTGTCCCGTTTCCATGAGCAAAAGCTCATCGAAGTACGCACTAAGCGCGTGAAGATCCTCGACATGGAGGCGCTGCGCGGGATGATCGGGGTGCGGGGCTGCCCGGACTGACGGAGCATTCGCCCGCAATGCGTTTTGCGGGCGCTGGCCATCCGATTTCACCAACGGCCGACGATGGCCCTCAAACTGTCGAAATCCCTGACCTCCATTTCACGCTGGTTCACCGCAATCAGCCCGTCGCGCTGAAAACGCGACAGCAGCCGGCTTACCGTTTCGAGCGTGAGACCGAGATAGCTGCCGATTTCCTCGCGCGTCATGCGCAGAACGAAGCGGTCGGCCGCATAACCGAGTCTTTTGTAGCGGCGCGACAGGCTGAGGAGGAATGCCGCAAGGCGCTGTTCCGCGGTCATGCTGCCGAGCAGCAGCATCAAACCATGATCGCGGGCGATATCGCGCGAAAGCAGGCGGAAGAGCTGCTGCTGGAGCTGCGGGATACGCAGCGTGAGTTCCGTCAGCCGGGCGAACGGAATCACGCACACCTGGCTGTCCTCGAGGGCCGTGGCGCCATAGTGGTGCCGCTCGCTGTTGATCGCATCCAGCCCCAGCACTTCGCCCGGCAGGTAGAAGCCCGTGATCTTTTCGTCGCCGTTGCTCGATACGCCGGTGGTCTTGAAGGCGCCGCTGCGTACTGCGTACAGCGCGTCGAACGCCTCTCCGGCGCGGTAGAGCGATGCGCCCCGGGCGACGCGCCGCTTCACCGTGGTCAGCTCGTCGAGTTCCGGCAGATTGGCGGACGACAATCCACCCGGCAGGCACACGCCCCGCAGGCAACAGCTCGAGCACGAGATTGCCGTGCGCGCACCGTTCGCCTGCTCGGGCGCGCGGCGCGCGGCCTCGAAATGAAATCGGTGCACGGCGGACTCGCGGACTGCGGTGTTCAACATGGTGATCTCCTGGTGCGTTTTGTGATTGGTGTTCGGCATCCTCATGCCGGACCGTGAGATGAGCGAACCGTATTTGCAACAGACTTCATCCTCTGCAGTATCCCGGCCATCTTTTCCAAATCGGCCGACTTGTCGAGAAAGTATTCGGCGCCGGCATCGAAGCTGGCTTTTTCGTGCTGCGGGGTGGCATGGTTGGTCAGAACGATCGCTCTGAGACTCGGCAGCCCGCGCTTGGCCTCCGCCAGCGCCTCGATGCCGCTGCCACTACCAAGCTGGATGTCGAAAATTGCGATATCGGGCCGGGTGCGGGTGATGCCGAGCACCGCTTCCTGAAAGGTGGCTGCCTGCCCAACGACCTCGAAGCCGCCGATCTCGTCGATCATCTCGATCAGGCGTTCCCGGACCGGCGCGGAATCTTCCACTACGAAAACTCTCATGCCGCGCAGTATGGCGACAGACCTGCGGGGAAGAAATCAGCGAACGCTTAAATCGGGGGTAGGAAAACGCGAGTCGGGCGTAGGAATATTCCTACAGCTGCGACTACATCACTCGACGGGATCGTCGATCAGCTTGTGCCGGATCGCGTAACGGATGAGCTCGGTCTGATTGCCAACGTTGAGCTTCTGCATGACGCGCGTTTTGTGGGTACTGACCGTCTTCACGCTCAGCGCGAGCGCCGCAGCGACCTCGGACACGGATTTTCCTGACGCGATCATCTGGAAGACCTGCATCTCGCGGTCCGACAGCGCGCCGTGCGGCGCGCCGTCTGCCGCGGCGTCGAGCCCCAACGCGAGGCGCTGCGCCGTCTCCGGCGTCACGTAGGCGCCGCCGGCGGCAATCCGGCGGATCGCGGCCACCAACTCGTCGGCGGCGCCTTCCTTGGTCAGATAGCCCGATGCGCCTGCCCGCAGCGCGCGCACGGCGTATTGCTCCTCGCTGTGCATGCTGAGGATAAGGATGCGCACACCCGATTTCTCGGCCTTCACCTGCCGGATCAGCTCGATCCCCGAACGTCCCGGCATCGACATATCGAGTACGAGCACATCGAATGCCAGCTCGCGCACGCGCGCCATCGCTTCGTGGCCGTTCCCGGCCTCACCCACCACTTCGATGTCATCGGTGTCGGCCAGTAGCTCCTTCAAGCCCGCGCGTACGATCCGGTGGTCGTCCGCCAGCACGACCCGTATCATGCGTCGGCCTGCTGGTAGCGCTGCGTGTGCAGCGGAACCTCGATTTCGACCGTGGTGCCGCCTTCAGGCGCCCTGAAGACGCGCGCGTTGCCGCCCAACGTCTGTGCGCGTTCACGGATTCCCAGCAGCCCGTAGGACCTGCCCGTCTTCAGCGCCGCTTCGTCTATGCCTCGACCGTTGTCGTGAACGCACACGACCAGGCGGTCTTCAGCGATCGAGAATCGGATTTCGGCGATAGTCGCCTCGGCGTGGCGCGCTACATTGGTGAGCGCTTCCTGCACCATGCGATAAACCGCGGTGGCGAGCGGATCCAGGAATTCGAAGCCCTCCGCGTTCGCGATGAGGTTCACCCGGATCGCGGACCGCTGCGAAAATTCATGCACCATGCTCTCGATCGCCGCGATGAGGCCAAGATCGTCGATCATCACAGGGCGCAGATCGGCCGCGATGCGCCGCACCGCAGCCACCGTGGTATCGACCAGCTCTTTCATTTTCGCCGTCTTCTCGGCGAGGCGCGGGACGTCCTTCGGCAGCCGCGCGGCAATCCACGACACGTCCATCTTGAGCGCGGTCAGCCATTGCGCAAGCTCGTCGTGCAGCTCGCGCGCGATGCGGATGCGCTCGGCTTCCCGGACTTCGTGCATGACGCGATAGAGTTCGCGCAGTTCCCGGTGCGACTGCTCCAGCGCCAGCGCGGCTTTCCGGCGTTCCGTGATGTCGCGCAGGATGACCGTATAGTAGCGCCGGCCCCCGACTTCCACCTGGGAGATCGACGCATCGATGGGAAATTCCTCTCCGTCCGCGCGCAGCCCCGCGAGCACGATGTTCTCGCCCATGCGCCGCATGGTGACGCCGGTGCGGCCGAAACGCTCGATGTGCGCGCGATGCGCGGCGCGATAGCGCTCCGGGATGAAGCGATCGAGAGGCGTGCCGATCGCGTCGCGCGCCGGGCAGCGAAATGTCTTCTCGGCGGCCTCATTGAACAGTACGATATTTTGGCGTTCGTCGATCGTGATGATGGCGTCCATCGCCGACTCGACGATGGCGTTGAGTCGCGCGGCGTTGTCGCGCAATTCCTGCTGGGCCGGTTGATACCCGCTCACATCGTCTCCCGGGCGTGAAAAAATCCCAAAGGCGGTAACCGCCATTGCATATCGAATCGATATGCCGTGGATTATATCGCCCGCCACGAAATGTCCGGCTTGCTCCCGGCCGCCCCTCGGGAAGCGGAAGGAACATTGATTTGCATCAAACCGGTTTTCGCCTGGGCAGGCGACAATGAAGCCAATGCATGACAGATGGAGACGAAGCAGGAGACCACCATGACAGCCGCAACGAAAGTGAGAACACCCCGAGCGCAATTCTACGCTCATGCACTGGCTATCGAGCGCGAGGCCGCCCGCCGCTACTGGGAGCTTTCCCATCAACTGCTGCTCTACCGGAAAAACGCCGTTGCCGGAGTACTGCTGGAACTCGCCCGCCGCGAGTGCAGCCAACTGGACGCGCTCGAGTACGAGACAGCGGGAATGGCGCTGCCTGCAATCGCACCGTCAGTGCACCGATGGCATGGCACGGAGGATCAGGATGGCGGGGCACCATTCATGGCGCGCTGCCTGAGCAATCCCGCGCACGCGCTCGAGGTTGCGATCGAAAACGAGCGACGCGCGAGGGCGTTTTACGAGCGCATGGCGGCTACGCTCCCCGATCCCGAAGCTCGACGCGTTGCTGCGAAACACGCGAGCGATGAAAAAGAGCACATCGCTTTCATCGAACGCGCTCTGCAGCAAAATATTGCGACGGGCCAGGCACGCTCGGACACGCGCGCCGCCGCAATGCCGGCATAGAGACCGCGGCTCTGATTACTTGCGCGTCTCGTTCTTCCCGCGCACCAGAAGCACCGGCACGGGCGAAGACCTCACTACCGCCTCGGCGTCACTTCCCAGAAGCATATGGCTGATGCCGCGGCGGCCGTGCGTCCCCATGACGATCAGATCCGCGCGCCACTTCCGCGCCTCGCTCAGGATGACATCCGCCACGCGGCCACTCAGACTTTCGGGCATCGCAGTCTCGACTTTGACCTGCTGCCGGGCGGCAAGTGCACGTGCGCCTTTCAGCGTTTTTTCGCCGGCCGCGATCAGCGAATCCACGATATTTGCGGCGCCCATTTCAGGCGTCAGTGCGAGCACTGACTGGTCCACCACGTGCAGTAGCTTCAATCGGGCCTTGCCATCGCCGGCCAGGTAAAGGGCTTCCTTCAATCCGCGCGTGGAAGTCCGGCTGCCATCGACTGGCACGAGTATCCGTTTGTACATGTTGTGTCCCTTCTCTGGAGCAACCTTGTTGGATGATAGCGCGGCACAAGGTATGTCATTTGATGCATATCAAGCGCGTAACGCAAGTGCGTGGACTGCCGCAGACCATAGCAGCTACTTTGCGAACCTGTAGAAGTCCCGATTGAGGTAAGCAACCAGGTCTTCGACTTCCTGCTTCGAGAATTTGGGGTTGTAGCGGTCATTCCAGCGATCGACTTCCTTTTTCAACGCGGACAACGACTTTATTTTGGCCTTGGGCGCGACGTAAAGCTCGGTGCCGTGGCAACCCAGGCAACTCTCGTGCAACGCCGACCCTCGAAAGGGATCACCGGCCCCCGACGCAATGCCGGAGGCAAGCGTTGCAAGGACGGCGACAAGCACAACAGCGGCCTGCTTCATTTTTCCATCTGAGTCACTTCGGCCGATTCCGGCAACCGCAGCCCGCGCAACCGCGCGCGCTCACGCACTTGCCGAAGATGCTCAGCACGAACCTGCTCCTCCTCTGCCGGCGTCTTCGCTCCACGTATGCGCTGCCGATAGCGCTCGCGCTCCTGCGACGTCATCAGCTCAGACCCGGGAATGATCTCGCGCTTGAGCGAATCCTGCGCTGCGATGGCATCCAGCGCGGCAGCCATCATGATCGCCGCTGCGATCAACGATATGCTGGTCTGAACCACCACCCTCATATGCTTTCTTATCCACGTCACGGTCCCGCTCGCCAGGCTCATTTGCATCGCATCTGCTCCCTGCAAAATCGACGTAGGTTCATTGTCCGTGCGCACCATGGCGAGTACATTGATCCACGTCAAACCTCAGAAACCTCGTGGATCTGCGCCACAGACCGTTTTGCTTGATATGGATCAGTGCCATGGCGAACGAACTCGCGCAATATGATGCTCGTCCAATCGTTCTACCCTGAAAGACGACACATGCCATCCCCGTCCGGCAGGTGACCAGTTCCAATGAGGACGCTTCAGCATTCAACGGACCTTTACGTGGTGAGATGGCATTGAGATGAACCCGCTGTGAGAGCCTGTTCCCATGCAAGCGAAAACGCCGGGTCCTCGAAATGATAGCCATGCAATTCCTCGGCGCAACGGGCACGGTCACCGGCTCGAAGTATCTCGTTCACGCTGCCGGCAGGAATATTCTCGTGGACTGCGGCCTGTTTCAGGGTTACAAACAGCTTCGGCTGCGCAATTGGTCACGCCTGCCGATCGAGCCGAAAACCATCGATGCGGTGATCCTGACCCATGCACATCTGGACCACAGCGGTTATATACCCCTGCTCGTCAAGAACGGCTACAACGGGCCGGTGTTCTGCACGGCAGCCACGGCCGACCTATGCAGCCTTCTGCTGCCCGATAGCGGACACCTGCAGGAAGAAGACGCCGGCTACGCCAACCGCCGCGGCTTCTCGAAGCACCATCCCGCGCTTCCTCTCTACACCGAGGAGGACGCAAAACGATGCTTCTCGCGGTTCGAAACGCTGAAATTCGATCAGGACTTCACGGTTGCGCGGGATATCGACGCGCGGCTCATCCATTCGGGCCACATCCTGGGCGCTGCGATGGTCCAAATCCGCTGCGGCGGCCGTGTCCTGGTCTTCACCGGCGATCTGGGGCGGCCGGACGATATCGTGATGAAGCGGCCGGCTCAAGTGCAGCATGCCGATTACCTCGTTGTGGAATCCACTTATGGAAATCGGCGGCATGATGCGCACGATCCGCTCGAGTTGTTCGCACAAGTGGTAAGCCGAACGGCGGCACGCGGCGGCGTCGTGATCGTACCCGCGTTCGCAGTCGGCAGGACCCAGACGCTGCTCTGGGCGATACATCTTCTGAAATCGTCGAATCGCATTCCCGACATCCCTGTTTACCTCAATAGTCCCATGGCGGTCGATGCGACCCACTTCTATCATCGCCATCGCGCGGAGCACCGGCTGACGGAGGAACAATGCAGGGCGATGTGCACCGCCGCAACCTTCGTCAATAGCGTCGAGGAGTCCAAAGCTCTCAACAGCCGGCGCGGCCCGATGATTATCGTTTCGGCAAGCGGCATGGTGACCGGTGGGCGCGTCCTGCATCATCTCAAGGCGTTCGGGTCTGACCCGCGCAATACGATTCTTTTGTCGGGCTTCCAGTCGGGCGGCACGCGCGGCGCGGCCATTGCGGCTGGAGCCGACTCCGTAAAAATTCACGGCGAATACATCCCTGTCCGCGCGGAAGTCGCAACGTTATCGAACTTCTCAGCGCACGCCGACTACGCGGAGATGCTCGATTGGCTGGGCGGATTTGCACGCCCTCCGCGGCAGTCATTCATCACACACGGGGAACCTGCTGCAGCGGATGCGCTGCGGCGGTCCATCCAGGAAAAACTGAAATGGGATTGCTACGTTCCCGAATACCTCGAAAACACGTTGCTCGATTGACATCGACGATGTAGCAGTGATGGAAAACGCTATGCCGCACTCTGAAAGCGCCCTTCGGCTCCGGCAGCTCGGGATCGACACCTATGACGAGCCGGTGATTTACATGCGAGCCGACTGTCACGTCTGTCGCTCGGAAGGCTTTGACGCGCACTCTCGCGTTTCCGTCCGGCTTGCCGGCAGAAGTATCATCGCGACGCTCCACATGGTCACGTCCGAACTTCTGCACGTGAACGAGGCGAGCCTGTCAGACCGGGCCTGGACGCTGCTTGATGCAAGAGATGGCGATCGTGTGGAACTGTCGCATCCGGAACCCGTGGAATCGCTGAGCCATGTGCGCGCGAAAGTTTATGGCAGACGCCTTGATGCCGCCGCACTCAGCTCGATCGTAAAGGACGTGGCGGAGCGCAGATATTCCGATATTCATCTCTCGGCCTTCATCACCGCGTGCGCCGGCGACCGTTTGGATAAGGATGAGACGATAGCCTTGACTCGAGCCATGGTGGATGCGGGCGAGCGGATCTCCTGGAACCGGGCGCCCATCGTGGACAAGCACTCCGTCGGCGGGCTTCCTGGCAATCGCACGACGCCAATCGTCGTGGCGATTGCCGCAGCTGCCGGACTCACCATGCCAAAGACCTCCTCGCGCGCCATCACCTCGCCGGCCGGCACCGCGGACACAATGGAAACGCTTGCTCCAGTGAATCTCGATATTCCCGCGATGCGGCGGGTCGTCGAGCGGGAGGGCGGCTGTATCGTGTGGGGAGGCGCGATGCACTTGAGCCCTGCAGACGACATTCTCATCCGGGTGGAGCGGCCGCTCGATCTCGATAGCGAAGGGCAGATGGTCGCTTCCATCCTTTCAAAGAAAGCTGCAGCCGGGTCGACGCATGTCGTCATCGACATGCCGGTTGGCATTACCGCAAAAGTGCGCGATACCGACGCCGCGCGGTTACTCAGTGCACTGCTGATCGAAGTCGGAGGGGCGCTCGGAATGAAAGTACGCGTCGTCGCAACAGACGGCGCGCAACCGGTGGGCCGCAGAATTGGACCGGCACTGGAAGCACGCGACGTGCTGGCGGTTCTGCAGGGAGCCTCGGGGGCGCCGAGCGATCTGCGCGAACGCGCCGCCCGCCTTGCGGGAGAAGTCCTCGAACTGGCGGATCATGTCCCGACCGGCGAAGGGATAACGATCGCTCGCGCCATCCTGGACGATGGGCGCGCCTGGCGCAAATTTCAGGCGATTTGCGAAGCGCAAGGTGGTATGCGGGCGCCGCCCAGAGCCGCGTATACGCACTCCGTCATCTCAACGAAAGCGGGAACTGTCACGCTCATCGACAACCGCCGACTGGCACGGATAGCGAAACTGGCCGGCGCACCCAATTCGCCGGCGGCCGGACTGGAACTGCATACGCCGGTGGGTGCCTCCGTCGAAGGCGGCCAACCGCTGTTTACGGTGCATGCAGAAGCGCCCGGTGAGCTTGCATACGCGTTGGATTACGTTGCCGCGCGATCCGAGATCGTTCATGTAAGCGATTTGATGTTATGAAAGGAGCCTCACCGTGCAAACCAAAGTTATTAACGGAGTCGTGAACCGGTGGAGCATGCACCCCGCGCACGTTGTGCTGACTAGCGACGACCGCTTTGCCTAAGAGTGATGCGCACAGCCGTAGGACGAAGACCCGGGCCGGCGATGCAGTTGATCTATATCAGTACTG
>DATFGD010000023.1:0-13246 GCA_035249725.1 Burkholderiales bacterium | reverse complement strand
ATGACGCGTCTCCTTCATCTCGGGCTGGGATTGCGCAATCGTTCCCAGGAGATGCAGCAGGAGCATCGTGCGTTGGTGAAAGCGCTGTTGCGCGGCGACGGCGGCACCGCGGAACGGCTGTGTCGCGACCAGATCGAAAGTACGCGCAACATGGTGCTTTCCGCGATACTGACCAACAGTTCGGTCGTCAACCTGGCGATTACCACAACCGGCGGCAGGTAACGTGCCCCGGGTTCCGACATACAGGAGAACCGGATGAAAGCAGTCGTACTGCGTGAACACGGTGGACTCGACAAGCTCCAGTACGTGACCGATTTTCCCGATCCCGTTGCGACCGCGGGCCACGTCGTCATCCGCGTCGGAGCGACGTCCTTCAATTATCACGATGTGTTCACCGTCCGCGGCATGCCCGGAATCAAGGTGCCCATGCCGATGATCATCGGTCTCGATATGGCGGGCGAGATACTGGAGACCGGTCCCGGCATCGAGGGCTGGAAGCCCGGCGACCGCGTGCTGGTCAATCCGCTCAACCGGCAGAAAGGGCTGATGGGCGAGATGATGCACGGCGGGCTTGCGGAAAAATGCCTCGTCGCCGAGCACCAATTGATTCGCATGCCTGACCGGGTGACTTTCGCCGAAGCCGCTTCGCTGCCGGTGGCGTACGGGACTGCGCATCGCATGATCGTCACCCACGATACGATCCAGAAAGGCGAGAAGGTCGTCGTGCTCGGCGCAAGCGGCGGTGTGGGCACCGGCTGCGTGCTGCTCGCCAGGATGCGCGGCGCGGAGGTGATTGCGTGCGCGAGCAGCGCCGACAAGATCGAGCGCCTCAAGGAACTCGGCGCGGACCACGTCATCAACTACAAGGAGGTGGACTTCTCGAAGTGGGTGATCGAGAAATTCGGCAAACCGCAGCGGCGGAGCTACGAAGGCGGCGTGGATGTCGTCATCAATTTCACCGGCGGGGATACGTGGGCGCCGACGCTGCGCTGCGTCAAACGCGGTGGAAAGATTCTGGTATGTGGTGCGACCGCCGGCTACGACCCCAAGGAGGACCTGCGCTACGTCTGGAGTTTCGAGCTGAAGATCATCGGTTCGAACAGCTTCTACGATGAAAACCTCAAGGCGCTGATGGATCTCATCCAGCAGGGCGCGATGAAACCGGTGATCGACGAGACCCTGCCTTTGGAGCGCGCCGCCGAAGGCCTGCGCATGATCGAGAGCCGCGAAGTATTCGGTAAAGTCGTGATCACGCCATAGGAGTGCTTCCAGGCATGGCGATTCCTCTTCCCGAAGCGCGCGGCTACCCGGGCAACCTGGGGCTGTTGTTCGCAGAACATGCGCACGAGCCGCGGCCTGCGATCATCGATCTGCGCGACCCGCGGGCTCCGCGTGCGGTGAGCTATCGCGAACTCGATGCGCTGTGCAATGCGGCCGCCCGCGCTTTCGTTCGTGCCGGACTGAAAATCGGCGACCGTATCGGCGTCCTCGCTCTAAATCGCGTGGAGTTCCTAGTAGCGCTGCTCGGCGCCATGCGTTGCGGCGTGGTGCCGGTGCCCATCAATGTAAAGCTTGCGGCCGAAACGGTGGATTACGTGCTGAAGGACGCCGGCGCGGTGCTGGTACTCGCGGAAGCCGGTCTAAGACGATTGTGTCCGCCCGGCATGAAGGTCATCGAGTTTGAAGCCGACTTCGACGCGTTTCTCGATCCGGGTTCGTTCACGGCGATCGAGCCCGCGCCCGATACGGTGGCGATCCAGCCCTACACCTCGGGGTCCACGGGCCGCCCCAAGGGCGTGCTGCTCAGCCATTTCGGCCAGAACTGGAGCCGGCGCATACTCGCGCACACCCGCGGCACAACCGAGCGCG
The DNA here is from genome assembly GCA_035249725.1 of Burkholderiales bacterium. Lineage (GTDB taxonomy): Bacteria > Pseudomonadota > Gammaproteobacteria > Burkholderiales > SG8-41 > DSOT01. The sequence continues at coordinate 11,377 of DATFGD010000023.1, read as the reverse complement.
ATGTGATCCTGGTTGCGGCGCCGCTCTATCACAAGAACGCACTCAATGCGATCAAGCAGGGCCTGACGGCCGGGGCAACGCTGCCGCTGCTGCCGCAGTTCAACGTCGAGCGCTACATCGAGGCGATCGGACGTTATCGCTGCACCGTCATTTCGGGTGTGCCGACGATGATGTCCATGGTGCTCGCGCGGCGCGACCTTCTCGAATGCACCGATGTATCTTCCGTGCGAACCATCATGATGGGCTCTGCACCGTCCTCGGCTCAGTTGCTGCGCGAACTGAAAAAATATTTTCCGAACGCCGAGCCGCTGGTGGTGTACGGTGTCACCGAAGGCGGCCCGGTTCCCCTGGGCCCGCATCCGGAGGGCAAGCCGCGCCCGTCGGGATCCATCGGTGCGGCGTACGCCGGCACGCAGGCGAAGCTCGTCGGGGGCTCCAATCCCGACGAAGGTGAGCTCCTGCTAAAGAACCCCGGCATTCTGCTCGGGTACCACAATCTCCCTGAGGAAACCGCAAAGCGCATCCGGGACGGCTGGTACCATACCGGCGACATCTGCCGCTGCGATGCCGACGGCTTTTACTACTTCGTCGGCCGAACCGATGACATGTTCGTTTCCGGCGGCGAAAACATTTTTCCGATCGAGGTCGAGTCGCTGCTCGAGCGTCATCCCGCCGTACACCAGGCGTATGTCATGCCCTTTGCTCACGAGCTGAAAGGTCAGGTGCCTTATGCGTTTGTCGTGTTGCGCGCGGGCGCCGCTACGAGCGAGGAAGAGCTGAAGCAGTTCGCGCTGGAGCATGGCCCGGCCTACCAGCATCCGCGGCGCGTGTTCTTTCTGGCGCAGTTGCCGCTCGCGGGCACCAACAAAGTGGATCAGGCATTGCTGAGAAAGCGGGTCGCCGATGGCGAGCTGGATTCAGGCATCGCAAGGGCGACCGGCACCGCGCGACGCTAGGCTGGCAGAGGCTACCCGCTGCGATTCGAGTTTGCAGTACCGATGCATACAGTCATGAGGAACGGATATGGCGGACCAAAGACTCACGGTGGAAAAGCTGCAGCAACTGATCACGCGCGGCGCGTTCAACAAGTGGCTCAACTTCACGGTGGTGAAGAGCGATGAAGATGGAATCGAGGTCAAGGCGGCGTGGCGCGAAGAGTGGGTGGTGAATCCCGACCGGCGCTATACGCATGGTGGAATTCTCGCTGCCATCGTCGATGTCGCGGCCGATTACGCCATCGCGGCCCAGCTCGGCCGCCCAGTGCCCACGATCGACGTACGCGTGGACTACCACAAGGCCGCGATGCCCGGCGATCTTACCGCCCGGGCCCGCGTCGTGCGCATGGGCAGCCAGTATTCGACCGCGGAAGCGAGCGTCTATGATCAGGAAGGCGCGCTGGTTGCGAGTGGACGCGGCACCTATTTCACGGCACCGCCGAAGTAAGACCGCGCGGCCAAAACGCCCCGCCAAGAAGAACAAGATGCCCACTGTGCTCGAAGACAAGATCCACATCAGCACGCCGGCGCGTGCGTGGCGGCTCGACCTTTTCGTCCAGCGCGGCGCGCTGGTGGCGATCATCATCGGCGTCTGGTGGCTGATCTCGCTCACCATGCCGCATTACGTGCTTCCCGGCCCGCCGCGCGCGTGGGACAGCTTGAGGTCGTTGTCGGCGAGCGGCGATCTGTGGGTAAACCTCGGCATCACGCTCGGGCGGGTCGCGGCGGGTTTCCTTTTTGCGACGGCGGTCGGTCTGCCGCTGGGCATCCTGTTCGGTGCGAACCGGCGGCTGGGGGACTTCTTCGAACCCATCATTCCGGTGATGAACACGGTGTCCTCCGCGATCTGGGCCATCTTTGCCATCATCTGGTTCGGCATCTCGAATGCGACGACGGTTTTCGTGGTTTTCATGACCGCGATGCCGCTCATCATCACCAACGTCTGGCAGGGCACGCGCACGGTGAACGCGGATTTCATCGAGCTTGCGCATACGCTGCGCATGCCGAACCGCAAGATCATGGTGAAGATTTACCTGCCGACCATCCTCCCTCACTTCTTCTCCGGCGCGCGACTCGCGTTCGGATTTGGATGGCGCGTGTCGCTGGTCGCTGAAACACTCGGCTCGTCGAGCGGTGTAGGATATCGCCTGCGCCAGGCGGCGGACCTGATCCAGACCGACCAGGTGTTCGCCTGGACGATCACGTTGATCGTGCTGATGGCCGCGATCGAAATGGGCATCCTGCGGCCGCTCGAAAATCACCTCTTTCGCTGGAAGAAGGAAACTGAGCAATCATGACGGCCGGAAAGAAAACCGCCCCCCCCGCTGAAACGCCGCAACGGTTGATCGTGGCGATCACCGGCGCGACCGGTTCGATCTATGGCATCCGCATGCTGGAAATCCTGCGCGAAGTCGGCGGCTGGCAAACGCATCTCATCGTGTCGGACGCCGGCGCGCTCAATGCGTGGCAGGACCACGCGCTCACCCGCAAGGACATCGGCAAGCTGGCCGATGTCGTCCATAACGTGCGCGACGTGGGCGCGACCATCGCGAGCGGGTCTTTCGTCACCGACGGCATGGTTATTGCGCCGTGTTCGATGAAGACGCTCGCCGGCGTGGCCCACGCGTTTTCCGACAATCTCATCACGCGTGCGGCAGATGTGATCCTGAAGGAGCGCCGCCGCCTGGTACTGCTGCCGCGGGAAGCGCCGCTCAATCTCGCACATCTCAGGAACATGGTGGCCGTCACCGAGATGGGCGGCATCATCTTCCCGCCGGTTCCCGCTTTCTACAGCCATGCGCGCTCGATCGATGCGATGGTCGATCACACCGTGGGCCGTGTGCTCGATCTCTTCGGGATCGCGCATGGGCGCGTCAAGCGCTGGGAAGGCATGAGCAGCAATGTCGCAAACAAAGAGTGAAAACCATGCCTGATCGACCCCTGCCCCCGGGCGCGTCCACGGCGAACGAAACATTCCGTGCCTTCCTCGAGCGCCTTCGCAGCACCAAAGAACTCGTCGATATACGCCAGAGCGTCGATATCCGGCATATCGCCACGCTCGTCGATCAGTCCGACAAGGCGCTGCTCTTCCACGACGTCAACGGCTACGACATGCCGGTCGTGTCCGGAATCATCCGCACCCGTGAGCGCGCCATCATGTCGATGGGATGCGAAAGCTATCCCGAAATCGAGCAGAAGCTGCAGCGCGGCATCGACCAGCCGATCCCGCCGCGATACGTCGAGACAGCGGCACACAAACAGGTGATCAGGCTCGACGATGAGGTCGATCTCTTCAGCCTGCCGATCCCGATGTCTTCGATCTATGATGGTGGCCCCATGATCACCGCCGGTGTGACGATCGCGAAGGATCCGGAGTTCGGCATCAACTCGGGCATCTATCGTTTCATGGTGAAGGAGAAGAGCCTCACCGGCATCGATATCGTCACGCCCAACAACATGCGCCTTTTCGCCCAGCGCGCCTACGAGGCCGGACGGCCCTGCCCCATCTCCATCTCGATCGGCACGCACCCGTTCGAAATCATGGGCTCGGGGTTCCGGGCGCCGCTCGGTGTCGACGAGATGGCGGTCGCCGGTGGCATACGCGGTGCGCCGGTGGAACTGGCAACCTGCGAAACGATCGATCTGCCGTGCATCGCCGATGCCGAAATCGTGCTCGAAGCCGAAATTCTGCCGACCGGCTGGGTCAACCCGGAAGGCCGCTTCGGGGAATTCACGCGGCTGATGGGCGGCCTGCACTGGAATCCGCTCGTGAAGGTGAAGGCGATCACGATGCGGCGCGACGCGATGTACTATGCGCTGCACATGCCGTGGGAAAACACCTGGCTTGCGGCGCCGACCCGCTACCAGGCCATCCGGCGCGCGCTCAGGACGGCCGGCGTGCAGGTGAGGGAGATCAACGTGACGCTCGGCGGTTGCGCGTTCTGGCACGCCGTCATCTCGATCCGCAAACAGGCCGGAGAAGGCAAGAACGCGCTGCTCGCCGCGCTGTCGGTCATGGATCTGAAGCACGTGGTCGTGGTGGACGACGACATCGACGTCTTCGACCCGACCGACGTCGAGTGGGCGATCGCCACGCGCGTGCAGGCCGATCGCGATGTATTCATCGTTCCCGGCGCGCGCGCAAAGCCACTCGATCCGAGCCTGGCCGTTACACCGCCCGGCGTAGTCCCGACCGGCGCCAAAGTCGGGATCGATGCCACGATCGGCGAGGGCATACCGCACGAGCGCTTCGAGCGCATCGCCTACGCTTATGCGGATCGCGCGAAGATTGCGGACTATTTCTCCGGGAAGCGTGACCCGGCGCCGGCGCAGGGGAATGCCACTCCCGAACGCGTGACCACGCTCGCAAATAAAATCCTGGCGCACATTGAAGCGGAACCCCGGTATTACCAGGAGATCGCCGCGCACTTTTCCGAGTACGATTTTCAAACCGTGGCGCGAGCGCTCGGCCAGTTGCACGCGGAACAGAAACTCTGGCAGGACGCGCGGGGTCGCATGTGCATACGCGGCTCGCAGTTCGCCGCCAAGCCGCCGGCGAGCCGATGAAACATCCACGGCACGCGTGAATCATGGTCATGCCGGTAATCGATCAGCCACAAGCCAGCCCGTCCGCTGCGGCAGCCGCAATCGAGGTCCACGGCGTAAGCAAGTGGTTCGACAACGACGGCGGCACGCTGATGGTGTTGCAGGACATCAATCTGGCGGTCAAACCGCGCTCGATACTCGCGATACTCGGCGCCTCGGGCTGCGGCAAATCGACGCTCCTCAACATCATCTCCGGCATCCTCAAAGCGAGCCGCGGCTACGTCAGCTTCGGCGGCATTCCGTTGGAGCAGTTCTCCCAATGGCGTTCGATCAGTTATATGTTCCAGGACGACCGGCTGCTGCCGTGGCGCACCGCACTGCATAACGTGGAGTTCGCGCTCGAAGCGGGCGACATGCCGCGACAGGAACGCCTGGAGCGCGCGCGGGATGCGCTGCAACTGGTCGACCTCGGCGAATTCGAAGATGCTTTTCCCTACCAGCTCTCCGGCGGAATGCGGAGCCGTGTCGCGCTCGCCCGCAGCCTCGTTACCGAACCGACGACGCTGCTCATGGACGAGCCGTTTTCACGGCTCGACGCACAGACGCGGAGCCTCATGCATGTGGAGCTGCTGCGCATCCACGGCTTGAAACACATGACCGTCGTGTTCGTGACGCATGATGTAGAGGAAGCGACGGTGCTCGCCGACGAAGTGGCCGTCATGTCGCCCCGCCCGGGGCGCGTGCGCGAAGTCATGGCCATAAACCTCCCCCGCCCACGCGACCCGACGAATCCAGAGGTCACGGCGTACATACAGCGGCTGCGCGCGCTCATTTGATATTTACCTTCAGGAGACAACAGTGATGACGTCCTTCATTGCCCGATTGGCGGGTGTATCCCTGGCATTGTTCCTCGTTCTGCCCGGCGCGGGCTTTGCGCAGAAAATCAAGGTCGGCTACTGGACCAGCGGCTTCAGCCTCGGTTTCGGCTCCGTGATGGAGGAAATGAAATTCGCCGAACAAGAGGGGCTCGACGTCGAATGGGTCAAGTTCGCCGAAGTGAACGGCCCCACGCGCGCCATCGTGCCCCGCGCAATCGATCTCGCGTTCGCCGCGCCGTCCACGGCATCGATGAACATCGCGGCGGACGGCGTTCCGGTGCGCATCGTGCTCGCGACCCAGATCGCCGAGGCCCAGTTTGTGGTGCCGGCGGATTCGCCGATCAAGTCGGTCGCCGAGTTCAAAGGGAAGAAAATCGGCATGTCGCCGCCCGGCAGCGCGACGCACGCGATCGCGACTGCGATCCTGGAACACAATTTCGGGCTCAAGCAGGGTGCGTACAGCGTCGCGCCGGGGAATGAATCGCGCCTCGCGCAATTTCTGATCCAGAAGGAGATCGACGCCGCATCGATCCGGTCGGTCACGATCGCACAGATGCAGGAAACCAGGCTGCGGCGGCTCGCGAGCGTGGTCGATGAATGGAAGAAACTCACGAAGTCCAGCGCCGCGCCCATCCTCGCAGTCACGATCGTGCACAACGATTACGTGACCAAGAATCCCGATGCCGTGGCCAAATTCATCGCCGCGACGCGCAAGGGACTGCAGTTTGGATCGAAGAACAAGGCAAAGGTGGCGGAGATCCTCCAGAAAACGGCCAACATGAAACCCGAGGACGCCAAGGCCTACGCCGAGCAGTGGGACGGCGCTTATATGGCGTCCTTCGAGCCGGCGGACATTGCCTCGCTCAAGCGCATGCACGAGATCCTGCTCGCAAGCGGCACTGCCAAGAAGGCCGCCCCCGACAGCGCGTTTCTTGCTGATCCCTATAATCGGTCCAGGAAGATCAAGTAATTGGCCGCGCCGCCCATCCATCTGCACATCGAGAACGCGCGCCAGAAAGCGAGCCTCTTCCATATTACGCCCGAGCGCTGGCAAACAGCATGCAGCCGGCACCGCGCGCTGGCGCGCCGGCTGCATGTGACTTTCGGTTGGGACGGTGACACGCTCGAGAAGTCGCTGCCCACCGCCGAAATCGTGATCGGCTTGCCCCAGCAGCGCACCGACCTCGTCGCGCGCGCGCCGGCGCTGCGCTGGCTGCATGCCACTTCGGCCGGCGTCGACGGTTTGCTGCCGCTCGACTGGCTGCCGCGCCGCGTGGCGCTCACCAACAACCGGGGCGCGCACGGCGCCAAGGCCGAAGAGTACATGCGCATGGCGTACACCATGCTGCACACGCGCATGCCGGAGATCATCGCCAATCAGCAAGCGCGCCGCTGGGTGGAATTGTTCTCGCCCGCGCTTGCCGGCCGCACCGCGCTCGTCGTTGGTCTGGGCGATCTCGGCGAAGGCGCCGCGCGCGCCGCGAAGCAGCTTGGACTCCACGTGATCGGTGTGCGCCGTACCGCGCGTAAGTGCCGCTACGCCGACGCGGTTCATCCCTACGCGCACCTCGACAAAGTGCTCCCCAGGGCGGATTTCGTCGTGCTCGCCGTGCCGCTTACGCCGGAAACGCGCAATCTCCTCAGTCGCGGGCGTCTTGCATTGATGAAGCCGACGGCGGGCGTCATCAATATCTCGCGCGCACCGGTCGCCGACTACGCGGCGCTCGCCGAACGTCTTCAGCAAGGCACGCTTGCGGGCGCGATTCTGGATGTGGCCGAGCCCGAACCCCTGCCGGCCGATTCAGCGCTCTGGCGCGTCCCGAATCTCCTCATCACCCCGCACGTCTCATGCGACGACGGGGAGCGCTATGTGGATATCTCGCTCGATCTGTGGTTCGAAAATCTCGCGCGCTATCTGCAAAAAAAGCCGCTGCTTCGCCGCGTCGACCCGAAAGCGGGTTACTGAGGACGTATGCAGGATCCGGCCGCGCAGGTTCCCCCTCCAGGAAATATCAACGTCGATCACGTGGCGCATTTCGTGCCGCACATAGATGCGGCGAGCGCTGCGCTCTCGAAGCTGGGATTTTCGTTGACACCGTTCTCGCCGCAGTCGCATCGCCTCGAGCCGGGCGGCCCGGTCGTGCCGGCAGGCACCGGGAACCGCTGCGTCATGCTGAAATCCGGCTACATCGAGTTCCTCACACCCACCGGCGATACGCCGATCGCGAACCAGCTCCGCGCCGCGATCAACCGTTATGTCGGCGTGCATCTCATTGCATTTGGCACTTCTGCTCCGGACCTCGATCACGCGCGGCTGGCCGAGGGCGGCTTCGAGCCACTCGCACCGGTCGCCCTGCAGCGCGGCATCGAAACGTCCTCGGGGAGCGATACTGCGCGGTTCACGGTCGTGCGCGTGCCGCCGGGTGTGATGCCCGAAGGGCGGATCCAGTTTTGCCAGCATCACACACCGCAGCTCGTATGGCAGGCGCGCTGGCTCGAGCACGCAAACGGTGCGGCGGCGCTGACCGGCGTGCTGCTGTGCGTCGCGGATCCGCGGGAAGCGGCCGAGCGTTACGGCCGCTATACGGGTCTCGTGCCGCGCGCGAGCGGAAATGCCTGGCGCCTCGATACTGCGCGCGGATACCTTTCGTTTATCGATGCGCAGCAATGCCGCCGCAGCTTCGGCATAGAACCACCCGCCTTACCATGGATCGCAGGCTACGTCATCGCCACGGCAAGCCTGTCGCGCAGCCGCGATTGCCTGATTGCATCGGGTCTTTCGATCAAGCCGTTTGTCGATGAACGTTGCATCGTCGAACTGCCCCGAGAAGTGGGTGGTCTGATGGTCTTCGAACCGCTGCAGAGCATGCCCTCGCATGAGCCCTAAGCCGCGCAGCGTCAACGCGCCGCACGGGGCAATGTTACTTCGCGTCCCGGGGTGGCTCGGCAGCGAGGGCGAAGCGCACCAGCTCGGCGACATTGCGCACGCCGAGCTTTGCCATAAGGCGTGACTTGTGCACTTCCACCGTACGCGCGCTGATGCCGAGTTCGCGGCCGATCTCCTTGGCATGTAATCCCCTCGCCGCACGCTCGAGCACATCGCGCTCGCGGGCGGTGAGGAGCGCGAGCCGGTCTGCCTCGCTGGTGCGGCGCAGCCGTCGGTCTTCCTTCGAGAATGCGTGTTGAATCGCAGCGAGCAGCACGCCTTGATCGAATGGCTTCTCGAGAAAGTCCACCGCGTCGGCCCGGAAAGCGGCGCGCGCCGCCGGGACGTCGCCATGCGCGGTGATGATGATAAAGGGCAGCCGGCTGCCGCACCGGCCCATCTCAATCTGCAGCTCGACGCCGCTCGCGCCGGGAAGCTTGAGATCCGCAACTACACAGCCCGCCCAGTCTTCGCGCCAGGCGGCGAGGAAAGCTTCCGCATCGGCGAAGAAAACAGTGCGATAGCCGGCGAGGCCGAGCATCAGCGCGAGCGAATCGCGCACCGAAGCGTCATCCTCGACGATGTAAACGGTCAGGGGTTCTGGGTGCATGGCAGGACCAGGTGGAACTCACCGTGCACGCCGGCGCGCGCCTCGAGCGAGCCGCCGTGCGCCTCGGCGATGGCGCGGCTGATGGCGAGCCCGAGCCCCATGCCGGTCGCCTTGCCGGAGACGAACGGCTCGAAGACGCGCTCGCGCATCTCGACCGAGAGGCCCGGCCCGCTGTCGGCGAACACGAGGCAGAGATGTTCGGCGTCGTGGCGGCGCACCCGTACGTTGATCGTCTGCGCGTGCGCACCAGCGCTGCGAATTGCGTCCTGGGCGTTGGCGATGAGATTGCGGATCACGACCTCCATCTGCATTCGGTCGACATAGAGCGCGGGCAGTTCGCCCTCGTTGTTCACGGTGAGGACACGATCGTCCGCGCCGAGCACCTGCTGCCCAATGCGCCGCACGGTCGCGAGCAATTCCTCAGCGGGCAGTGGTTCCAGGCGTGTTGTGCCGGTGCGGAAGAAGTCGCGCAACCGCCGTACAACTTCCGCCGCGCGCCGCGATTCCTGCAGCATCCTGCCGATGATCTCCGGCAGCGCCCCCTCGCGGGCATTCCGGTTCTTGAGGATCATCAGAGCGGATTCGCCGTAGTTCGAGAGCGCGGTGAGCGGTTGATTGACCTCGTGAGCGATGGCGCCGGCCATTTCACCCGCGGCCGCGAGCCGCAATGAATGCCGCAGCGTTTGGGCAACCCGCTCGCGCTCGTCGACCATCACGCCGAGGTACAGCCCCGTAAGCGTGAGCGCCGCCACCAGCGCCTGTAGCTCGAGCACCGGCAGGTCGGCGCCTCCTTCACGGTGGATGCCGACCACTACGCCAATCTGCACGATCAGGGTGGCGACCACTGCTCCGTTCATGCCACCGCGCGCGGCTATCCAGATGAGGGGCACGAACAGCAGGTAGAACAGCCGCGCCGGGTCGGCACCCTGCCCGTAAAAAATGAACCATATGCTGGCAACGAGGACTACGATTTGCAGCAGCGTCTCCGGGCGGCGTGCGAGCGTGAGCAGGCCGGCGCGGCGTTCTGGATCTGCGGCCGCCAGGAGCAGCGGAGCGGTAATGAGTATGCCGACAGCATCGCCGACCCAAAAACGCAGGAGCGCCTCGGGGATCGGCGTCGGGCCGAGCAGGTTCGCGCCGCGTAGCAAGCCAACGAATGCAGTGCCGACGATCGCTGTGCCGGCGATCACGACGATGGTGAAAACCGTAAGGTGGCGCGTGGTGCGCAGGCCAGGATCGGTAAGCAACACGCCCAGAAGCCAGGCGATCATGGTGTAGCCGCCGGCCAGTGTTCCCGAAGTAAGCACGGCGATGAAGTATCCACCGGGCAAGTCGCGCACCACCGCCTCAGCCAGCACGACCGTAACCAGCACCGCGGGCGCATGACGCAAACCGCCCAGCAGCATCCACACGATCGCCAGTCCGTGCTGGGGGTTCCACGGTGTGATGTTGAACGGCCCGACAGGGTCGATATAGCTTGCCCAGTCAAGCGCGATGTAGCACGGCACAAAGACGAGTGCGTCGCGCAGATAGCGGAGCGGGGACATATGAGTGCCTAACAAAATGAATCCACGCCGTTCATGGTTCCCTTCGACCGTCGCTCAGGACAGGCTCAAGCTCACCACGAACGGCTCTATGAACGACCGTTCGCCCTGAGCTCGTCGAAGAGTGGACGGTCATTTTGTTATGGACTCTAAGTAAAAGCCCGTACGCAATATCCAGTCTGTGCGTGCGCGGGCGGCGCGGCTATTGTGCACCATCATGCCCCCTCAAGCTATCAGCCGCATCGGCGAGTTTTTCGATATCGGACTCTGGTCGGAGTGGTTCGCTCAACTCGACCGGACATTCATCTTCCTTTTGCTGCTGCCTTTAGTGGTCGCAGTGGTCGGCCTGTGGTCGGCGTACCGGGACAGGGACAAGGAGGAGTGATGCGCGTTGCCGCGCTCGTCATCACGTTGTTTGCCTTCTGGCTGCTGCTGTCGGGCATCTACACGCCTTTCCTTGTGCTGTCCGGACTGGGCGCATCGATCGTGGTCGCGGCGCTCGCGTGGCGCATGGGCGCGGCCGACCTGGAAGGCCACCCGATCCACTTGACGCTCGGCGCGGTCACATACTGGCCGTGGCTCGTCAAGGAGATCGCCGCCTCGGGATGGCAGGTCGCACGCATTGTTCTCGACCCGCGTCTTCCGATCAGCCCGACTCTGGTGCGATTCGCGCCGTCGCAGAAAAGCACCGTCGGCCTCGTGACGCATGCCAACTCGATCACGTTGACGCCGGGCACGCTCACGATGGAGGCGGATCACGAGAGCTTCCTTGTGCACGCGTTGACTCGCGCCGGCGCCGCTGGCCTGGTGGACAGCGAAATGGACCGGCGGGTGAGCCGCCTCGAACGAACAGGCTGATGTTTACCGCCGCGCTCATC
>DATFGD010000022.1:0-4202 GCA_035249725.1 Burkholderiales bacterium | reverse complement strand
TCCGGCGACGGTCTAAGACCGGCAACAACAGAGGGCGCTTCACCGCGCCCTCTTTTTTTGCCCAACGCTTACCGGCGCGGGGGCGGCTCCGATTGTCGCACCCTGCTCGGGATTTGAAACTCCACCAGGGCAGTCGCGGTTGTCATACCGACAAGGTGCTACGGTTCGATGACGCTTCGCAGTTTACGAAGCAATTCTCGCGTATTGATGGGCTTGGTCACGTAGGAAGCGCAACCCGCTTCCCAGCATTTCTGCTCGTCCTCCGGGGATGCCTTTGCTGTCACAGCTATAACCGGTAAACGCATCGATGCTCCGCGAGCACGAATCCGGCGCGTGAGCTCGTAGCCATCCATTTCAGGCATCATGATATCGGTCAGTACGCACTCAATCTGCGGATTGGCATTGAGTGTCGTCAACGCCTCTTCACCCGACTGTGCTCCGATTACCTCGTAGTGCTCCTGTTCGAGCGCTGCAGTAAGGGCAAAGAGATTTCGCGGGTCGTCGTCCACGACTAGAACTTTGTGCACGTCGGTCTCCCTCCCGGTTGAATTCATGTACATAACGTGACCTGATTGGCCGGCACACTATTGAGAAACTAGCCACGTCCGCTCCGTTTGTAAATCGCCGACGACGCTTCCGTTGTTTCCACGCCACAGCCGCGTTTTTATCATTGGCGGCGACTATAATCCGTTCCGGCTGAACGAACAGACCATGGGGGTGGAGGGCGTGAAACAGGGAGAAGCGGCAAAGTAAGCCGCCGACAGCATAATAAAAACGAGCAACCGTAGAGCATACAACCCCGCTTCGGCGGGGTTTTTCTTCTTCGCGAGACAGCGTGCAGTCCCCAACCCGAAAAGCGCTTGTAGCCGTAATTCGACACGCTGTTGTCTGTTTTGTCTGACTGCCTGTTCGTAACAGGATTGGTAGTGTAGCGGCTCAGTACGCAGCCCCGCGCATCCCCTCCCTGAACTCGTGCGGGGCTTTCTTTTGTACCCCTCCAGCTTCATAAGAACATTGGCGGTCGCTTGCGCGATTGACCCCAGAGTAGCGGGCGGTGTCCAATGCCAGCCGAAGCGGCATGGGGGACATGTCGAAAAACCCAAACGGGAGGCTCCAAGCGATGAATTCGTTCGATTTCGTGCCGCTTTTTCCAGCCGGCCTGCCGCCGCCGGCGGTGCGCTGGACCGGGCGCGTCAAATACGATTTCACCGGCGGCAACAATGACCCTGACGCGCTGCCGCTCGAGGGTTTGATGGCCGCCACCGAAGCGGTGCTCAGACGCGAGGGGCGCACGCTCTCGACCTATGGGCTCGACAGCGGCCCGCAGGGCTACCGGGCGTTGCGCGAGTTTCTGGTCGCCAAGCTCAAAACCGATGCGAGTATCGCGTGCTCGGCCGACGACATACTCATCACATCGGGATCGTTGCAGGCGCTCGACCTGGTCAATGCCACGCTGCTCGAGCGCGGCGACGTCGTCATCATCGAGGAGGACTGCTACCAGGGCTCGATCAACCGATTGATTCGGCTCGGCGTCACCCCGATCGGCATTCCGCTCGACCGCAGCGGCATGCGGGTCGACGCGCTCTCGACCGCGCTCGAGGACCTCAAGCGCAAGAGCATTCGGCCCAAATACATCTACACCGTTCCGACCGTGCAAAATCCCACTGGCACCATTCTCCCCGTCGAACGGCGCCGGGAAATGCTGCGGCTGTCAGTGGTGCATGGCGTGCCGATCTTCGAGGACGACTGCTATTGCGACCTCGTCTGGTCGGGAGAGCGTCCGCCCGCGCTCTACGCCATGAGCGAGCACGGCGGCGTCATCCACATCGGCTCATTCTCGAAGTCGATCGCGCCGGCGCTGCGCGTCGGCTACATCGTGGCGCCATGGGACGTGATGTCGCGCATGCTCGCGCTCAAGACCGACGCCGGCACCGGCGCGCTGGAGCAAATGGTGCTCGCCGAATACTGCGAGGCGCATTTTTTCAAGCATGTTCCCCTGCTGCGGCGCGGTCTGCGCGCCAAGCTCGAAACGCTGATGGAATCGCTCAACGAGCACTTCGGCGCAGCCGCGGAGTTCGACGAACCGAAGGGCGGCATCTTCCTCTGGGTCAAGCTCCCCGACGGGGTCGACACGATGAAACTCTACCAGCCGGCGCTCGCTGCGGGCGTCGCGATCAATCCGGGGCCCCAGTGGTCGGTGAACATGGGCCACGGCCGCAGCCGGATGCGACTGTGCTTCGCAAGCCCGAGCCACGAGGAAATCAGCCAAGGCGTCGCAACGCTTGCCGAGGTCTGCCGTCGCGAGTTCGGCGTGCCTGCGTCTGGCACGAAATCTTAACTACGTGCTTGCGGGGGCGAGGCGGACGCCCAAATCAATCGGTCAACACAAACGTGACCTTGAGAATCACCTTGTATCCGCTCACCTTGCCATTGTCGATCGTCACTTCCTGATCCTTTACCCAAGCGCCCTTGACATTCTTCAGTGTCTTATTGGCACGCTCGATGCCCTGGTTGATGGCGTCTTGAAAACTCGTGGGGCTGACGCTGCTGATTTCGGTAATGCGTGCGACTGTCATCGTCTCCTCCTACAGGTTGTCCACTCGCCTGAGCGGGCCGCTCGCTAGCCTTTCCGCATTAGCTTCGAGTCGCGCTCTTCAAAATCCGGTACCGTCATTTTCACAGGCGACCACACGATCATCGCGTATCACGACAGGGTTGAAAAGTCGTTGGATCGCTACACGGCCGGCGATGCGTTCAAAGAGCCCGAATCTCCCCTACTGCCTCGTCGCGGAACTTTTTTTCATTCCCGATCATCCGAGTTGAGCCATGTTTCCGTATCACGACGAGAACGAGACTCAGCGGACACCGTATGTCACGCTGGTCCTGATCGCGCTTAACGTGCTCGCATGGCTGCTGGTCCAGGGCGGGGGCACTACGCTTCAGCTCGCCCGCTCCGTGTGCGAGTTCGGCCTCATCCCAGGAGAGCTCACCGCGTCGGTCGCGCCCGGCACGCGGTTTCCGATGGGTGAAGGACTGGTGTGCCTCACCGATCCCGGCCGTCAGTTCCCCAACGTCATCACATCGATGTTTCTGCACGGCTCGTGGATGCACCTGCTCGGGAACATGTGGTTCTTGTGGCTCTTCGGAAACAACATCGAGGACTCGATGACGCGACCGCGCTTTCTGGCGTTCTATTTGCTGAGCGGGCTGGGCGCCGCACTGGCGCAGGTGGTCGCCGATCCCGCGTCCAGCGTGCCGATGGTCGGCGCGTCAGGCGCGATCAGCGGGGTAATGGGCGCTTACCTGGTATTGTTCCCGAGCGTACGCGTATTCACGTTAGTGCCGCTGGGATTCTTTATCACGTCGATCGCATTACCCGCGTGGGTCATGCTCATCTACTGGGCCGTGCTGCAGTTTCTCGGCGGTATAACGAGTATCGCAGCCGAACAGACCGGCGGCGTCGCGTTCTGGGCGCACGCAGGCGGCTTTCTCGCGGGCGTGATCCTGATCAAATTATTCGAGAAGCCGGATCGCTTAGCCGGCCACGGGTCGCACCACTGGCGGCCCCGGCGGGTGGGGTGGCGCTGAAGCGTGGGGGTGTAGCGACGAGCACAAGAAAAACGCGCTATGGGGCGAAGCGCCGCGCCTAAGCCTAATGGCGGATGCAACGGACCGCCCGCGAGGAACGCCCTTCTTACCGTTGGACTCGATCGGCGCAAGGCGTGCTCGAGGCAATGCCGGGCGCCGGCGGCCGCCCGCTGCGCTTCCGGCCGGACTACGCGAGTTCTGAAGCCGGGAAACGACGCCAGGCTACGCTTCAACCTATCGAGCCAAAGCCGTCTATCCGCGCGGCTTGTTCGACAAGTTGCAGAAAGGAGCTTCAGATGCCCTCACCGACTAAACGCCTTCCGCCCGAAGTACGTGCGGCGCTTGATAATCTGCAGCGTCAAATAAACGATCAAGGATCGAAGCTACAGGCGCAACAGGAATTGCTGTGGGTACTGGTCGATACGCACCCCAACCCCGAGGCGGTTCTCGATCGATTCCGCGCAATGGGGGAAACCGTAGTGGAAGCCTGCAGGGAATCGCAAATACCGGAACAGCAAATTCAGGACGACGAGATTGCGCGCTTTTGGCTGGGACGCTTGCTTGATCCGCATTCCACGAAATCCGTATGCACGACGCACTGAATCCACCGGTCG
>DATFGD010000021.1:0-4842 GCA_035249725.1 Burkholderiales bacterium | reverse complement strand
GCATGAACTGCTCGAGCGCTCCACCTGGCACTCGGCTCAGCACGGCCGTCAGCTGATGGCGGTGCTCGAACGCTACGGCATCCGGCCCGATGGCCCGTTGACGGCGCAGCAGCTTTCCGGTCTTCCCCTGCCCGAGCGACTCTGGGAGTAGGTACATCGTTTGCCAGCACAAGGGCCGCGACACCGTCGCGGCTTTTTTGTTTTTGACCGGCGCGTTGAGATAAACTGTCCATCCCCGCTATACCGACGGCCTGGCATGTTTTCTCGCAACGTCACGCAGTGCGCCGCCTGCCTCATCCTCTTCGGCCCGCCATGTTGAATTCGGCGCAAACCGCGCGTCGCGCGTTGCCTTCGGTCGATCGCCTGCTCGCCCACGCGGACATCGCTGAACTCGTTTCCCGCTACGGCCGCACGCTTGTCATAGATACCGTGCGCGGCCTGCTCGAGGCGCAACGCACGGCCCTTGCCGCACCGGACGCGGCGATGTCGTTCGACGAAGCGGCGTTCGTCCAAGCGTGCGCCGCGCAACTCGCGGCTGAAATACAGCCCTCACTCCGTCCGGTCTTCAATCTCACAGGCACCGTTCTGCACACCAATCTCGGCCGTGCCGTGATGCCGCAAAGCGCGGCACGCGCGGTCATCGAAGCCATGACGAGTGCCGTCAATCTGGAGTTTGATCTCGCGAGCGGTGCGCGCGGCGAGCGCGACAGCCACGTCGAACGCTGGCTCGAGCGGTTGACCGGCGCCGAGGCCGGGCTGGTGGTGAACAACAATGCCGCGGCCGTTTTCCTCGTGCTCAATACGCTGGCGTCCAGAAAAGAAGTGCTGGTGTCCCGGGGCGAATTGATCGAAATCGGCGGCGCCTTCCGCATACCCGACATCATGGCGCGTTCCGGTTGCAGGTTGGTGGAAGTGGGAACGACCAACCGCACGCATCCCGGCGATTTCGCGGCCGCGATATCGCCGCGCACGGCGGCGATCATGAAGGTCCACGCCAGCAACTACTCGATAGCAGGCTTTACCGCGGCGGTGCCGGAGCCGGAACTTGCCGCCTTGGCGCACGAGCACGGGCTGCCGTTCATCGTGGATCTCGGCAGCGGCACGCTGCTCGATCTCGAACGATACGGGCTGCCGCACGAACCCACGCCGCGGGAGACGCTCGCCAACGGTGCGGACCTCGTCACCTTCAGCGGCGACAAATTGCTGGGCGGCCCGCAGGCGGGATTGATCGTCGGGAAAAGGGATCTGGTCGCGCGCCTGCGCAAGAACCCGCTCAAGCGGGCACTGCGCGTGGACAAGATGACCCTCGCTGCACTCGAAGCGGTACTGCGCCTTTATCTCAATCCCGAGCAGCTTGGCGCGGCGCTGCCCACGCTCAAGTGGCTGCGCCGCCCGCTTGCCGACATCGAGACGCAGGCGCAGCGCGTGTTGCCGCACGTCGCTTCGGCGGTCAACGGCGCAGCTCAGGTCGCCATCGCCGGCTGTGCAAGCCAGATTGGCAGCGGTTCGCTTCCGGTAGACCTGCTGCCCAGTGCGGGCATTGCGATCGGCGGCGACAGGCGTCGCGGCTCGCACGCGGAAAAAACCGCCGCGGCATTCCGGGCGCTGCCGATACCGGTGATCGGGCGCATCAAGGATGGGGCATTTCTCATGGACTTGCGCTGCCTCGACGACGAGGCCGCCTTTGTCGCACAGCTCGGCAAGCTGGCCATCGGGACGAACTCAAGAGCGAAAAGGACCGAGCCGTGATCGTCGCGACCGCGGGACACATCGACCACGGCAAGACGCTGCTCGTGAAGCGCCTGACCGGCGTGGACACCGACCGCCTGCCCGAAGAAAAAGCGCGCGGCATTTCGATCGATCTCGGCTTCGCCTATCTGCCGCTTCCCGGTGGCGGCTCCATCGGGTTCGTGGATGTCCCCGGCCACGAGCGCTTCGTGCGCAACATGCTCGCGGGTGTGTGCGGCATCGACTTTGCCTTGCTGGCGGTGGCGGCTGACGACGGCATCATGCCGCAAACCATCGAACACCTGAACATACTCGATCTGCTGCAGATCCGGCGCGGCGCAGCGGTGATCACCAAGATCGATCGCGTCGACGAAATTCGCGTACGCGAGGTGGCCAATAGCGTCGAGGCGTTCCTCGCCACCACCCTGCTCGCTTCAGCGCCGGTGCTGCCCGTTTCCGCGGTGACAGGCGCAGGCATCGAGGCGTTGCAAAACCTGTTGAAGAGGGAAGCGGCGGCGCTCACTGTACGCCGTTCGGTGGGACAGCGCTTCCGGCTCGCTGTGGATCGCGCCTTCACGGTCGCCGGCAGTGGAACCGTGGTGACCGGCACCGTCTTCAACGGCGTAGTGCGCGCCGGCGACAGGCTGGTGCTTTCGCCTGCCGGGCTGCCCGTCCGGGTACGCGCGCTGCAGATGCGCGGGGAGAATGCCACCGAAGCGCACGCCGGACAGCGCTGCGCGCTCAATCTGAGCGGCGCCGGGCTGGAATCGGTGCGGCGCGGCGACTGGGCGCTCGACGAAGCGCTGCACCAGCCCACGCAGCGCATCGATGCACGCGTGCACGTGCTCGCAGCGGAATCCCAAGGGCTCCAGCACTGGACACCGGTCCATCTTCACCTTGCCACCGCCGATGTGATCGCGCGCGTGGGGATTAAGCGCGGTGAATCGCTTGCACCGGGCAGCTCGGGTTTGGCGCGGCTCGTACTGGAAAAGCCGGTCAGCGCGCTGCATGGTGATCGCTTCATCCTGCGCGACCAGTCGGGGAGCCGCACACTCGGCGGCGGAATCGTGCTCGACCCGTTCGCAGCCGTGGGCCGCGGACGCGGCTCGGCGCGCCTGGCCACGCTCGCGGCGCTCGAGGAAGAATCGCCGGCAGCTACGCTCGCGGCGCTGGCCCGGATTTCCACGGAGGGCATCGATCTCGCGCGCTTCGAGAGAATGTTCAACCTGATGCCCGAGCGCGCTTCAGAACTCCATGAGACCGCCGGCATCGTCGCCGTGGGCAAGGAGACGCGCATCGGCATCCCACGCAACCTTCACGATGCCCTGCGCGACAAGATTCCCGCCGAAGTGGCCGAATTCCATCGCCGCTCGCCGCAGGCGCTCGGGAAGGAGATCGAGGCGCTGCACATCGAACTCGCGCCGCAATTGCCCAGCGACGGTTTCGCCGCCCTGGTGCGCGGCCTTGCGGATGAGCGCAAACTCGAAGTCAGCGGTTCGCTCGCGCGGTCGCCCGGGCACAATGCGACTTCCAATCCGGAGGACGACCGGTTATGGGAGACGGTACGCCCCGCGCTCGAGGCGGCCGGATTCGCCGTCCCGCCGCTCCGCGAACTGGCTCCAAACCTCGGGTTGAAAGAGCCCGTACTGAAGGATTTCCTGCATCGCAAGGCGCGCGGCCGCGAGGTGATGAAAGTGACGGCCGACCGCTTTTACCCGCGGACGACGCTCGCGACACTCGCGGCCATCGCAAAGGCCACTTCGGACGCGCAGGCCAGTGGCATGTTCACCGCCGCGCAGTTTCGCGACGCAACCGGCATCGGCAGAACGCTCGCGATCGAAGTGCTGGAATTCTTCGACACGCTGGGCATCACGCAGCGTATCGGCGATGCGCGCAAGATGCGCAAGGACTTCGTTCCCCTACTCGGTGCGGCGGTCGTGCCCGCAAACCCGGCTCGCACTGCAAAGCCCGCGACGAACGTCCCGCCCGCAAAGGCGAAGCCGGCACTGCGGCCGCCGCATCCGCTCAAACGCTGAGATCGCTCTCGAGGAGACCGCCGTGGCGCAAGAAACCTATGACGTTCTGGTAATCGGTGAAGGGATGAGCGGCCTGAGCGCGGCTCATGCGCTCGCGCAGTCCGGCCTCAGGACCGCAACGCTCGAGGCGCAATTGTTCGGCGGACTTGTGCTGAACGTGAACGAACTCGAACCCGCACCCGATCCGTCACGCACCGTTTCCGGCGCGGAAATCGCATCCGAACTCATGCAGGCCAACGCCGACCTCGGCGTGACCAGCATTCAGGAAGCGGTGACCGCGGTCCAGGACGCCGGTGCGACGAAGCAGGTGACGACCGCCGCGGCCACGTACCACGCGCGTCAGATCGTGCTCGCATCCGGCGCGCGGCTGAAAAGACTCGGTGTGCCGGGCGAGGCGGAGTTCGAAGGGCGCGGCGTCTCGCAATGTGCCGATTGCGACGGTCCGATGTACCAAAACGAGGACGTCGTCGTAGTCGGGGGCGGCGATTCCGCTTTGCAGGAAGCGCTGGTCCTTGCAAAGTACTGCCGTGGCGTGCGCATCGTCCATCGCGGGAGCGCTTACCGCGCACAAACGCACTTTGTCGACCGCGTGAAATCGAATTCACGCATCACGACGCTCTGGAACGCGCAGGTGACCGCAATCGCAGGCGGCCAGATGGTGGAGCGCGTGCAAATCTCGCGCGCAGATGGCCGCACGGAGGAAATTCCGTGCGCCGGCGTCTTCGCCTATATCGGCCTCGTGCCGAACAGCGAATTCCTGCCGCGCGAGATCCAACGCGATGGCGCGGGATTCGTCATCACAAGCGAGGCGCGGGAGACAGCGCTGCCCGGTGTGTGGGCAGTCGGCGCACTCAGGAGCGGTTACAGTGGACTGCTTCCCGATGCGGTGTCGGAAGCAAAGCAGGCGGCGCGTTCGATCGTGGAACGACTCGCATGACGGCCGCGTGCTTTACAATAGAGAGCCGTAAGTCGCAGGAATAAACGGAAGGGAATCGCTCCCGGTGGGGCGGCCGGACTTCAAACCCGGTAGGGGCCGCTGGCGGTCCTGTGTGGGTTCGACTCCCACTCTCTTCCGCCA
>DATFGD010000020.1:0-2145 GCA_035249725.1 Burkholderiales bacterium | reverse complement strand
GGTGCCGACCACCCCATTGAACGCAGTCGCAATCCGGGCCAGTTCGTCTTTTCCCTGTACCGGGAGCTGCGGCATTGGAGTGGCGCCGCCCGCAATGGCAGCCGCTCTCGCGCTCAGCTCAGCGAGCCCCCGGTTGAGGCGCGCGCCATAGAGCCGCGCGAACCGCAGCGCAACGATCAGCAGGATGCCTGCTGCGGCGGCATAACACGCGACGAGCCAGAGCAGCGGCGCGAGCACGTCGTCTCGATCCCCCACGATCTCGAGCCGCAGCTGTCCCGGAAAGGCCGCGATGTCGAGCGCGATGGGCTGCGTCGCCTGCACTGGCTGGGCCAACGGCCGCAAGCGCAGTTCCGCCAGGACCTCGCCGCGGTCCGACACCAGGCGCTTGTTGTAGTCGTCGAAAACCATGGACACCGCTTTGCGGAAGATCTCCTCGACGGGCGCCCGCAGCACGAGTATGCCGCCCCCGCTTGCGCCGGAAGCGCCCGGCACCGGCCGCACGATAATGAGAAAGCGCTTTCCTTCCTCGCTTACGATCTCGCCATAGGTGAATCCGAGGTTGACCACGCGGCGCAGCCATGCAGCGCCTTCATACGAGCGTAATGCGCTGTCCGAAGTACCCCCGAGCGGACGCCCGGCAGTATCGTGGACGGTGACTGCAGACGCCACGCCGCCCGGTCCGATATAGGCGCTGAAAAAGGTGGCGAGCTGCTCGTCACGCGCCGCCGGCTGCGACATTGCGCGCACCAGCGTGCCGTTCGTTGACATACGCGACGCATCGCGGTACAGCACGTTCACCACGCCTTCGACGTTGCGTGCGGTGAGTGCCGCGTGATAACCCAATTCGCGCGCGATCGCCGTCGCCAGGATGTGATGCGTGGCCGCATACGATCCGATACCGACCAGCGTGCCGATGGCCAACGTTAAAGCAAGCGAGAATGCGGTAATGCGGTGTGACAGGCTGGCGCCCAGCCACGCCCGAAGGCGGCCCGGGGAAGAAGCAATCAATCGGTCATTCTCGGGAAATGCGGTAGTCATCGCGCATCCTTCTTATCTTTTAACCGAGCGAGGATTGCGTGTCATAGAGTAACGCAAACTCGCGCATTCGTGGAAAAAACGTGATCGAAGCGCATGACGGCGCGATGCCGTCCTCATTGCGTGTCCCATTTTCCGGGGTACCGGCAGATGTGCTATACATCACAGGCTGTGCAGACTCGACTGTTCTGGCGAACGGATCCACGAACACGGCATCGAGAGGAGGAGAAAGATGAAAGGTCTATTGCCGCTTTGCCGCGCTGTCGCAGCGGCGGGGCTTGCCACGTTTGCCGCTGCATCGCTCGATGCGGCCGCCGCCGATTTTCCTGCGCGGCCGGTGCGTTTTGTCGTCGCCTCCTCCCCGGGCGGCGCGCTCGACGTGCTGGCGCGGCTCGTCGCGCCCAAGCTTACCGAGAAATGGGGCCAGCCGGTGGTCGTCGATAACCGTGCCGGCGCGGGCGGTGTCATCGGAACCGAGATCGTCGCGCACTCAAACCCCGACGGCCATAACCTGCTCGTCATCGCGCAGGGCTACACCGCGAATCCGTTTCTCTATAAGAAGCTGCCCTACCGCACGCCGGAGGATTTCGCGCCCATCACGATACTCGCGTACGGCCCGAATGTGCTCGTCGTGCATCCCTCGGTGAAGGCCGGCTCCGTCAAAGAATTGATCGTGCTGGCCAGACAGCAGCCGGGGAAACTCAACTACGCGACTTCAGGCGTCGGTGCAGCGAGTCACCTTTCGATAGAGATGTTCAAGCGCATGGCGGGCGTGGAGATGGTGCACATCCCGTACAAGGGCGCGGGTGCCGCGACGGCCGCGATCGTTGCGGGGCAGGTGCAGTTATTGTTCACTTCGACCGGCGCCGCCATGCCGCACATCAGGTCGGGCCGGCTCAAGGCGCTGGGCGTCACTACGGCAAAGCGCACACCCGCGCTACCGGATGTGCCGACCATTGCGGAGACCGGGCTCGCCGGATTCCAGGTCGACGGCTGGTATGCGCTGATGGCGCCGGCGCGGACGCCGAAGACGGTCATCGATAAGATTTACCGGGACACCGCCGCGGTGTTAAAGCAGCCCGATATCGTCGCCCGCATCGAAGCGGTGGG
>DATFGD010000019.1:0-3408 GCA_035249725.1 Burkholderiales bacterium | reverse complement strand
TGCGAAATAGCGCTGAACGTCGACGACGATCAAGGCGACCTTTTCCGCGTCGAACTTGATCGGTGCCTGTTGTTTGATCCGAAGCAGTTCCCGCATTTTCTCATGGTCGCTCATGTCGCTTGGTCCTCTTAACTTCCTTGCACCGCAGCACCTCGCCACCGCACGGCGTGGGCCGCACCCGGTTGCATGATGCGGCCCAGCCGGCCTGCAATGTATCGCAAGTTCTTGTAGTTCTACCGCGGTTTAGCAAAGGCCTTTGCGGTGCGCAAAGGCCGCCGCCTCGGTGCGATTGGCAGTTTCGGTTTTCGCGAAAATATTTCGCATGTGATGAGACACCGTGTTCAGGCTGATGCAGAGAGTCTTGGCGATCTCATGGTTTCTCTTACCGGCCGCAACGAGGCGCAAGACCTCGAGCTCGCGCGCCGAGATGCCGGACGGGTATTGGACGCCCCGCCCGTTTCTCTTGCTCGCCCGCGCCTTGAGACGGCGACGAACACCGAACCCCTCCGCGAGGAAGGTCACTATCGCCTCGAGCGCCGCAGGATCGCTCCAGACCTGCATCCCGGTTTTCGCATCGACCTGCAGGAGTGTGGCGTCGCGCATGCTGCGCACCAGCGCTTCCCCAACTTTGACTCCGACCAACTCGTCGTCGCGTGGATGCACGCACAACGTTCGGGCGCCGACGTTCGCAGCCATCGCCTCGGCGCTCGACTCGGCGAGCAACCGCTCCCAATGGCTCAACGCATCTACGTCGAGCGCCGACCTCGCCACCGCGGCAATGGCTGAAGCGTTCTCTTTGTTGTCTACGCCGCAGAACAGCACACCTCGCATCATTGCTTCGACGCGTGGATTGATTCGGCGCAGGCTCAATACGCTTCGATTCGCTTCCGAGTCGCCGGCGCTGATCGTAACGACGCGCGCCACTCGCTGCGGCGTTGCGGCGGCAAAATGAAACGCCGCGAGCGCCGCCGGTCCCATCGCGCAAATGCCCGCGCGCTGGATCGCGAGCGAATCCAGAACGGAGCCGATATCGGCATCGAACGCATCCCACGAGAGGCCGTGGAGCTTGCCCGCGGACAGACCTGCTCCACGAAAGTCGAGATTGACCACCGTGAAATGCCGGGCTAGGTGCTCGATGCCGCTACGATGGAGCTCGACCTCCCAATTCAGGGCGAGGTGATTGATGTGATAGGGGAACAGCATAACGAGAGGCGGCCCCTCGCCCAGAACGTAAAACGCGACCCGCGCGCCGTCTGAAGCGGTCGCGTAGCGGATTCTCGGCAGGCTGGGCGCGGTCGTTGTTCTCACTTGGCCAACCCGACAGGACCAGCGGCAAACGGTAAGTTCATCGTCAGCAATAGTTGCCCACTGCGATTTCAACCGGGGTGCGAACGAGGTTTATGCGAAATTCGAGCGAAGCTCAAGGACTTTTCGCGAGCACGCCGGTTCGTTGACGCCCGTCGAAACCGGAGCAAGCGCTGCAGTCGCGAACCAAGTGCTCACCGCGCGCCGACGTTCTACGACTGCCGCGTCGAGATCGAGCCCACGCCGTCGGCTCCGACAGCTCGTCCGAGCAAGATCCGCTCCACGTCCTGAGGAATTCGAACCCACCTGACAACGGCCGGCCACAGCTCGAGCGGCGGTTCACTCAGCAACGCGGAATCCAGGTTCAACTCGTCGAAATCGTCGCAGTGCGCGTGCCATGACCGCATTGGTATCCGCGGCATGCCATTCGCGGATGACAATCGCGGTATGAGCACGTGCGGCCAAGATAGGCCACCTGCGTAGGCCGGCGAAGCCAGCCGCAGCAGGGCGGCTGCAGCGAAGAGTTAGGCCTCGGGTTCGTGGCAAACCGCTTCAACGTTGTGCCCGTCGGGACCAATGACGAAAGCGCCGTAGTAGTTCGGGTGGTAGTGCGGGCGCAGCCCAGGAGGCCCATTGTCTTCGCCACCGGCCTCAAGGGCAGCGCGGTAAAACTCTTCGACCTGCTTGCGATTGCTTGCGGCAAAGGCGAGGTGAAGATGCGCTGGCTTTTCGGAGGACTGAGTTAGCCAAAGCAGTGGCTTACCCGTGGGGCCGAGCCCGACGCCATATGGCCCCTCCATGACGACACCGTAGCCCAGTGGGTTGAGTGCGTTGAGAAAGAACGCCTTGCTTGCTGCGTAGTCACTGACACCGAAACCGATGTGATCAAACATATGACGGTCCTTGGTTTCTCGGCTTGGTTGTGCTGAATCCCAACACTACAGCCGCTGCGGATAGGTATTTTGAACCGCCCCTCTGCGCTGCCAACAGCGGCGCGTCACAGCCGTTGTGTCAAAGCCGCCCGCACATCGCGATGGCGAATCTGCGTCACATCCCGCGTCGCGGCAGCATTTCCGCCGTTGCACGCGACCGACGTACGCCTCTAGCCTCACCGCAGCGATCTCGATTCCGATCGAAGGGCGAGCGTCTCCCTCCTCAGTCCGGACCGTCAGCCCGGTATTCGTACGCGAGCTCCTCGCACGCATCGACGGCGAAGGGCGCATCGGCCGGCAATACCGTATCGGACCCAATGTATTGATCGGCGAAAAAGAGCGGGTCCTCGGCGACGTAGTTGCGCTTCAAAGCAAGCGTCTCCGGATCGAGCGTAAACCGCTCGACGACATGCAACTCGCTGCTGTGGGCGATCGCACCGGCCAGGCTGCCGGGCTCGAAGGCCACCGTGTCCACGACGAGCGTGCCCGCGTCCCATCGCCCGATCGAATGGCCGGCCCGGCTCGGCGCAACGCCCGCCGGGTGCTCTTCCACACCCAAGTGCACGGTCCGCTCGAGGCCGCGGCCGTACTCGAACGTGATGACATCGTCGTTCTGTGTGATGCGATTGATCGTGCCGTCGAACACCCAGTCAAACAGGATGCTCGTGATCTGACAGCTCAGCCGTGGATTTTCCTCGGGCGGCCGATCACTGAGCGCTGCCGACGCCGCGCGTCCGGCATCGGTCAGCGTTACGGGCGGCGGGAACCAGCCGGCATCCGGCACGTCCGCCACGGCCAGCTCGCCGGCTTCGACGGCGGCCAGCAGGCTCTTCGGCACGAGACCGCCGGGCCCGGCCGGCGGCCGCGCCATGATGTACTGCTCCTGCGCCCAATCGCCCCCGAGATTGGGCTTGCCGGAAGGCAGTCGATACGGCCGCTCGGCGCGGCTCGCCGGAGTGTCACGGCTTAGTTGCTGATAGCGCTGCAGCGTCGGCGAGTCGCCGATCGTCAGCGTATCCGCATAGCAATAGTGCGGATCGTCACGATGCGGCCGGCCGACGATCTTGATCGCGACGCCAGGCACGAACATGTCCGGCGACCAGCCCGAACGGCGCAGCACCGTCGCAGCGCGCATCTCGCATTGCATCGCGATGGTGGCGCCGTCGGCGCC
>DATFGD010000018.1:0-3789 GCA_035249725.1 Burkholderiales bacterium | reverse complement strand
CTGACGCTCGACACGCATGGCGTGCCGCACCGCTGGATCAGTTGGCAGCACGCGTGCTATTACCACGCGAAGGACCAGGTTGCCTGGAGCTTGGGCGACGCCGCGTTCACGGTGTTCGGCGGCTTGAATCGCGTGACTGGCGAGCGCTCCAGCATCAGCTCTGCGAGCATCATCGCCATCAAGGGCAAGGCGATGGCGATGAAAGCGTTCAGCCAGGTGCCGCCGCTCAACAACCGTGAGCTGTTCCATCGCGATCGCCAGATCTGCGCATACTGTGGCGGCAACTTCCCCATTTCCAAACTCACGCGCGATCACGTTGTGCCGTTTTCGCGCGGCGGCCGCGACGTATGGATGAACGTGGTGACCGCGTGCCGATCGTGCAACGAGAGGAAGAGCGACCGCACGCCGGAGCGCGCAGGGATGGAACTCGTCTATCTGCCGTACGTGCCGAACCGGGCGGAGTACCTCATACTCACCAATCGCCGGATTCTCGCCGACCAAATGGAGTTTCTGGCGCAACACGTGCCGGCTCAAAGCCGGCTGCACCAGAAGGCCATCTGAGTTTTCAGCCTGGCGCACGCTCGTACCCGGCGTGAAACTTACAGAGTTGCGCGCCTGTCACTCGGGATGTTGGGCGGTGTTACGCCATGCCTGGTTTTCTCTTGTAGGGCTTCTGCCTTGATGCTTACATTCGATCTGCACTGCCATTCGACCCGTTCCGATGGTGTGTTGACGCCGGCGGCAGTCGTAGCGCGCGCTGCGCAACGCGGCGTGCGCGTGCTGGCATTGACGGACCACGACGAAGTGAGCGGCTTGGGTGAAGCGGGTGAGCATGCCGTTGCGCGGGGCATGGAATTCGTAAACGGCGTGGAGATTTCCGTAACCTGGAATCGGAAGACGCTGCACGTCGTCGGTTTGCACATCGACCCGGAAAACAGAGCGCTCGCTACTGGCCTCGAAAGAATACGCGCAGGCCGGCATCAGCGTGCGGAGAGTATTGCCTCCGCTTTGGATGCGGCAGGTATACCGGGGACCCTCGAAGGGGCGCGATCGTATGTGACCAACCCCGAACTCGTGGGGCGCACCCATTTCGCGCGTTTTCTCGTGGAGCAGGGACACGGACGCGATTTGCAGTCAGTCTTCAGACGATATCTGACCGATGGCAGGCCGGGATACGTCCCGCATCAGTGGGCGAGCCTGGAACAGGCTGTGCACTGGATCACGGCGAGCGGCGGGATTGCGGTGCTCGCACATCCGGGCCGCTACGGTTTGAAAGCCACCGAACGCGACGCGCTGCTTTCGGAGTTCGCCGCCGGCGGAGGCGCCGCGGTGGAAGTCGTCACCGGCAGCCACAGCCCGCAGCAATACGCGATCTGGGCCGACTATGCGCGCCGCTATGGGCTGCTCGCCTCGGCAGGATCCGATTTCCACGGGCCGGACGAGGGCAATCGGGATTTTGGCGCGCTGCCGCAGCTTCCCGCGGGCGTGCGCCCCGTGTGGGCGACATTCTGAGTGTCGCAGTTTTTCGCGGTTCACCCCGACAATCCGCAACCGCGGCTCATCCGGCAGGCGGCGGAAATCGTGCGCGCGGGCGGCGTCATCGTCTATCCGACGGATTCCTGCTATGCGCTCGGCTGCCGGCTGGGAGACAAGCCGGCGGTCGACCGCATCCGGGCCATCCGTCAAGTCGGGCCGCACCATCACTTCGCGCTGGTATGCCGGGATCTTGCGGAGATCGCAGTTCATGCGCGGGTGGATGACCGGCAATTTCGACTGCTCAAGGCGGCGACACCGGGTAGCTACACATTCATTCTCCAGGCAACGCGCGAAGTGCCGAGAAGGTTGCAGCACCCGCGGCGCAAGACGATAGGTTTGCGCATTCCCGACCACAAAATCGTGCGAGCGCTGCTCGAAGAATTGAGCGAGCCGCTGCTCTCGTCCACACTCATATTGCCGGACGACGAACTGCCGCTGAACGACCCGCAGGAGATCCGCCGTCGACTCGAGCACGGGGTGGATCTCATACTCGATGGCGGTTCCTGCGGCATCGAGCCGACGACAGTCGTGAATCTCACCGGCGAGACGCCGCTCATCACGCGCGCGGGACGAGGCAGCACCGCCCCCTTCGCACTTTCGGCGTAGGCTCGGCGGAGCCTGCTAAAATCCGCTACGCGCGGATTTCTCCCCGGCGCGACCCCCATACCAGCCAATAACAACGCGCACATCTTCATGGAATTGAACCTCGTTCAGACGATCGCCGTTTATGCGCTGCCCGTCGTCTTCGCGATCACGCTGCACGAGGCGGCGCATGGTTACGTCGCAAAGCATTTCGGCGATTTGACCGCGTATGCCGAGGGCCGCGTGAGCTTGAATCCCCTGCGCCACATCGATCCGATCGGCACCGTCGCTGTGCCGCTTGCACTGCTCGCAATATCGAAGCTCTTTGCGGGGAGCGGCATCCTGTTCGGCTGGGCCAAACCGGTACCCGTCAATTTTGCCAACCTGCGCCATCCCAAGCGTGACATGCTATGGGTCGCGGCCGCTGGGCCGTTCAGCAATCTGGTGATGGCCCTGATCTGGGCCGTCGCAGTGAAAATCGGCATCAGCAATCCCGGCAGCTATTTCGCGCTGCCGCTCGCCTTGATGGGCGCGGCCGGCGTCTTTGTCAATGCCATCATCATGGTGCTCAATTTAATGCCGCTGCCACCGCTGGACGGCGGGCGCATCCTCGTGAGCCTGCTGCCGCACCGGCTTGCCCATAATGTCTCGCGCATCGAGCCCTACGGCTTCATCATCCTGATCGTGCTGCTTTTCTCAGGCGTACTCGGGATGATGCTTTGGCCCGTGATCGGCATGATGATGACGCTCGTTGCCGCCATGATAGGCCTGCCGGTCACCGACCTGCTCAGGCTCGCAAACGTCCTCTAGCACTCGGATAACGATACCAATATGTTCGTCAACCGCGTCCTTTCCGGCATGCGTCCGACCGGGAGCCTGCATCTTGGCCACTACCACGGCGTGCTCAAGAACTGGATCACCCTGCAGCACGAATACGAATGTTTTTTCTTCGTCGCCGACTGGCACGCGCTTACCACGCATTACGACACGCCGGAGATCATCGAGCAGAACGTCTGGGACATGGTGATCGACTGGCTCGCAGCCGGGGTGGATCCCGGCCAGGCGACGCTCTTCATCCAGTCGCGCGTGCCGGAGCATGCCGAACTACATCTGCTGCTTTCGATGGTGACACCGCTCGGCTGGCTGGAGCGCATCCCCACTTACAAGGATCAGCAGGAGAAGCTCGCGAGCAAGGATTTGTCGACCTACGGCTTCCTCGGATACCCGTTGTTGCAAAGCGCCGACATCCTCATCTATCGCGCAAACCGCGTGCCGGTGGGCGAAGATCAGGTGCCGCACATCGAATTCACCCGCGAGATCGCGCGCCGCTTCAATCATCTCTTCGGGCGCGAGCCGGGCTTTGAACAGAAAGCCGAAGTGGCGATCAAGAAACTCGGCGCGCGGCGCGCGCGACTGTATCGTCAGTTACGCACGCGGTTCATGGAAAAGGGCGATGCCGAGGCGCTTGAGGCTGCGCGCGCGCTGCTCGAGGAGACGCAGAATCTCACGCTCGGGGATCGCGAGCGGCTCTTCGGTTACATCAGCGGCGGCGGGAAAATGATCCTCTCCGAGCCGGACGCGCTGCTCACCGAAGCTTCGAAGATGCCCGGCCTGGACGGCCAGAAGATGTCGAAGTCGTACGACAATACGATCTCCCTGCGCGAGGACCCC
>DATFGD010000017.1:0-9241 GCA_035249725.1 Burkholderiales bacterium | reverse complement strand
GCGCAGGAACCCGAACCCGTCGGGCAGCACTTCCAGCGTCCCGCCGCCGTATATGCTCTCCCCTTTCCTCGCCTGGTTCTTGAGGATCGCGAAGATCAACTCCTGCTTGCGCATGCGATTCGCGCCGTCCACTTCGTTCTTGACGGCCATGTCGACGAGTTCACCGACATGGAGATTCTTGAGATCGGATAGATGCATATACGGAGAGCGCTACATCAGGGTCAAAGGAGGGAATGAAACGGCGGGACTGCACCCGCGCCTGCACCGCCCGTTCTTCTATCTGTGGACGGCCTTCCTCAGGCGCCGGGAAAAAGCGTATCGGGTTTAGATATGGCTGTCAATAAATGCCGTCAGTTGTGACTTCGAAAGGGCGCCAACCTTGGTGGCCTCCACCGAGCCGTTCTTGAAAAGCATCAGCGTCGGAATGCCGCGGATGCCGTACTTGGGCGGCGTCGACTGATTCTCGTCGATGTTGAGCTTTGCCACCTTGAGCCTCCCCGAGTACTCCTTCGCCACCTCATCCAGTATCGGCGCGATCATCTTGCATGGCCCGCACCACTCCGCCCAGTAATCGACGAGCACCGGAGTGGTCGAGTGCAGCACCTCCGGTTCGAACGTATCGTCAGTGATGTAGTGGATATGCTCGCTCATGGACGGGGCCTTGGATGGATAGGGAGGAAACGCCACGGGAGTGAGTGGCAACAGCAAATCGTTGCTTATGCTAACCAAATTCGGTCACCTTGGGAAGCAAACCGGGCCGCGACGTGGAAGCGGCCCTGGCCGCTCTGCTAAAATATGCGCTTTTCCAAATTTTTCAAGACTGTGGTTTTCTGAAGGAATACTATGACTTACGTGGTCACCGAGAGCTGCATCAAGTGCAAGTACACCGATTGCGTTGATGTCTGCCCGGTCGATTGCTTCCGGGAGGGGGCCAATATGCTCGTCATCGATCCCGACGAGTGCATCGACTGCACGCTGTGCGTCGCCGAATGTCCGGTCGAAGCCATTTTTGCGGAGGATGACGTGCCCGATGGGCAACGACATTGGACACAGATCAACGCCGAGCTGGCCAAAGCCTGGAAGGCTATCATCGAGAAAAAGGAGGCGCCGGCAGATGCGGATGAATGGGCCAAAGTGAAGGCGAAAGAGCATCTGCTCGAGAAGTAGACGGCCTATCGGACGCGCCTCGTAAAGCGTCCTTCGGGGTCACGCGCACCCGGCGCAACTCAGGAAGACGTGTGGGGAGGCCCGGGCGCGCGCGGAAAAGCACTTTTTACTTATTGACCGGGGCAGGCGCGGCTTCGAGCGCAGCGAGGATCTCGGGGTTGTTCTTTTTCTGCGCGAGCGCCGCCGGGGTCATTCCCTTCGATGACTTCAAATTGGGATCGGCGCCTGCAGCCATGAGGACTTTCACCACTTTCGGATGCCCATCGGACACGGCGCTATGCAATGCGGTGATGCCTTCATTGTCGGCTTCGTTTGGCCGCGCGCCCTTGGATAGGAGGTACGCGACGATGCGGTCATGCCCCCACATGGTCGCCTGCATGATGGGCGTCATGCCCATATTGCTCTTGGCGTTGACGTCTGCGCCTCGTTCGACGAGAAGTTTGGTCATCTCCGGGAAACCCTTGAAGGCTGCCCAGTGCAGCGGCGTAAAGCCCTGCAGGTCACGCGCATTGATGTCCGCCTTGGCGTCGATCAGTACCGCGGCTACGGATGCCCGGTTCAGCGAGGCGGCCTTGAGCAACGGCGTGAACCCGCTCGAGTCCTTCTCGTTCGCCTTCACGCCCGCTTTGAGGAAAATTTTTACAGCGCGTTCGTTGCCGACCTGAAGGGCGCGCTCGAAACCCTTCAAATTGAATTCGATTTGTTCCGCTTGCAGCGAGCGCCGTGCGACATCGCTTGCCCACGGATCGTCCTCCTCCTGCTTGGGGGCCTGGAGTTCCAGTATTCTCCCGTGTATCCGCGACAGCGTGAGGATGTCGTTCAGGACGTCCGGCGGAAATCCCTGGCGTCCGCCGCGCTTGTCCACCATCAATTCGGCAAAATATTCCTCGAGCTCCTGCAATCCCCACAAGTCCATGATGCGGTTGAAAATTCTGACGTATTTCGACTCCAGGGCGGTAGGATAAAACTGCTCCTTCCCTTCAAAATACCGTGCGATCTTCTCGTGCATGAGCATGGGCGGACCTCTCTCGTATGGAAGGTTCTTATATGGCTGAATGATGGTTTATCGCGTCGCCATTTGGACGAAATTGTAACGGTTTAAACGCGGTGCGTGCTGACAAAAAAATCCACACGCCAGCCAAAGAACCCGGCACACGCCGCGTATTGCGGAGGATCCGTCGGAGCGGCTACCACGGCGCGATCGGCACCTCTCCCTTGATCGTCGTTCGGTGCAGCACCCGCGCCTGGCTGGAATCGACCTCGGTGCGGTAGTGCATGCAACACCGATTGTCCCACAGCACGATGTCGCCGACGCGCCAGCGATGCGTCCAGGCGTACTTCGGCTGCGTGGCATGCGTCCACAACCGGTCGAGCAGGCGCTCGCTTTCCGCATTGTCCATGCCGACGATATAGTTCGACGGCCATACTCGGCGACGCCCGAGGTAAAGCGCTCGTTTTCGGGTGACAGGGTGGGTGCGCACCAGCGGATGCGTCGGTCCTTCCACTTCCTCAAGTTTGGCCGGCAACCGGACACCGGGGCGCAGTACGCCCGCACTGTTGCGGCTCGAGTCGTGCACCTGAGACTTGCCCTCGATCGCGCGTTTGAGATCGTCGGGTAATTCCTCGTAGGCCAGATACTGGTTGTTGAACGAGGTGTCGCCGCCACCGTTTACCGGTATCACATGCGCGTAAAGCATGCTTCCTGCCGGCGGGACCGGCACGTACGAATTGTCGGTGTGCCACATCACTTCATAGCTGCCGAGACTGCCATTTTCCTTCACCGGATTGCCATTCTCATCGAGGTTGGAAACGATGCTCACGCTCGGATGCTCCGAGATCATGTAGCGGTTATCGATTTTCTTCCCGGCATTGAGGTGGTATTTTCTCGACGCGGAATCGTGCGGGGGGCCGAAGATGCCGGCGGCGCCGATGAGCTGATAATCGTCGATGTCCTGCCCGCGGAAAAGGAGCACGAGGTGGTCGGCCCACGCCGTGCGCAATGCTTCCTTAACGTCTTCCGGAACAGGGCGCGAGAAGTCGATGCCCTTTATTTCTGCTCCCAGCGCTGCGCCCATGGGGATAACGCGAAACGACGCGAGCGTGTTCACGGCGGCGGTTGCGGCGCGGACGCCGTTTTCACCGCGGCCGGCAGTTTGCATGATGGAAATCTCCTGCGTGAACACTGCGAAGGCATTCTCTGCCGGCCACCACAGTGACGTCAAGCCGAATGCCGCTGCGGCGAACGGGACGGCGCTTGGCGATCAGTGCTGGCTCGCCAGCTGCGGGATGAGCTTACTGCGAGTCTCGATCATGTTAGCGCAGGTACGCCTCGATCGCGTAATGGCGCAGCATGCGATGGCTGTTGAAAAAGGACGCGTTCTTTCCAATGGCGCCTTTCATCACACCCGTCCAGCCCGAACGGTTGCCGTACCAAAGCGGCAACACCACTTCCCCGAGCTTTTGATACAGGTGGTCTGCGTCGTCGCCGTTTTCCGCTTCGCCGTCGCCCCCGATCGCCCAACCGGTTATGCCGTCGATGCAACCCTCGACCCACCAGCCGTCGAGCACCGAGAGCTGTGGCACCCCGTTCAGGCTTGCTTTCATGCCGCTCGTGCCGGACGCCTCCATCGGCCGCTTCGGCGTATTGAGCCACACGTCCGATCCCGACACGAGATCGAGCGCGGCGGTCATGTCGTAATTCGGCACAAACGCGGCACGGATGAGTCCGTCGAGCGATTGCACATGGCGGTGCAGGTCCTCGATGAGGTGTTTGCCGGCGGCATCACGGGGATGCGCCTTCCCGGCGAGCACCAGCTGAAACGGATGGCGCCGTGCAATCGCGCGCAGTCGCTCGATATTGGAGAACAGCAGGTCGGGACGCTTGTAGGCGGTCATGCGGCGTGCGAAACCGACGATCGGCAGACCGGGATCGAGTTCGACGCCGCTCGCAACCCGGACGCGATCGACCAGCGATGTTTTTGCCGCGACGTGCGCCCCCCAGATCTCAGTATCAGGGATTTGATCCACGCGCACGAGCAGCGTGGGCTCATTGCACCATCCGGGCAGATGGCGATCATAGAGCGCGGCGAAGCTCTTGGCCGTCCAAGTGCGTGGGTGGACGCCGTTGGTCACGGTATTCACGATGTAGCCAGGAAACATGCGCTGTGAAACTTCCGCATGCCGCCGCGCCACGCCGTTCACGTACTCGCTCAAGTTCAACGCAAGCCGTGTCATGTTGAGCCGGTCTTCCCCAGCGAGCTTTTTCAGTTCCTCCAGCGCGATGTAATCCTGCAGCACTTCCTCCACGAGCGACCAGTCGAACTGGTCGTGGCCTGCCTCCACCGGCGTGTGCGTGGTGAAGATGCACTGCGCGCGCACCCCCGGCAGGTTGTAACTGGGCTCGTGCGGCCGTCTGCGGTTGAACAGCTCGAAGCGGCGCATCAACTCCACCGCGAGCAGCGCGGAATGCCCCTCGTTCATGTGGTACTTGCGCACCTGCAGCCCCAGCGCGAGCAGCATGCGCACGCCTCCGATGCCGAGCACGATCTCCTGCTTGAGACGATAGGCCTGATCGCCGCCGTATAGGAAGTGCGTGATCTCGCGGTCCGCCTTGTCGTTTTCCGGAAGATCGGTGTCGAGCAGGATCACCGGGATCGTGCCGCCGAGATGGCTCTTCACCACGTAGAGCCAGCTGCCGACCCACACCTTGCGGCCCATTACATTCACTACGATCTTGGCTTCGAGCGGTTCGCATTTCTGCGCGGGATCCCAGGCTGCGGGCTGTTCCGTCTGATGTCCGGCGCTGTCCAGCTCCTGCTGGAAGTATCCCATGCGGCTCACCAACGTAACCGCCACGAGCGGCAAACGCAGGTCTGCCGCTGAACGCAGCGTATCTCCTGCCAGCACTCCGAGCCCGCCGCTGTAGGTCGGTATGTCGGGCGCCAGGGCAATTTCCATCGAGAAGTAACCGATGCGTGCGGAATGGGTATAGGGTGTAATCAAAATGAGACTCCAGCAACCAACGCGTAAGCTTACCAGTTGGTACGGATCGCCCGGTAGGGCCCTTTGGTCTATGTGCAACATGGGGTGACCTCAGCGGTTCACGCGTGTTCCGCGGAAGGCGATCGATCCTGTCGGGTATAGTGGGAGTTTCGCGACGTCATTCAGAGCATGAAAATATCCCGAATCGATTCACGGGTCGTGCGGCTTCCCGCCGATGAACCGCTTGCCGGCGGACCGGCAGTTTCCGGCGCAACCCGCGACTTCGTTGCCTTGCGCGTCGCGACTGACGAGGGGCTGCAGGGCCTGGGCGTCACTTTTTTCGGCGGCGCGCTTACCGGCGCGCTTAAGTCCGCCGTGGACAGCCTGGGTGTGCTCGCCATCGGCGAAGACCCGCTGCGGGTGGAGGCGATCGCCGACAAGTTGCGGGCAGCCGCCGGCTCGTCCGGACCCGGTGGCATTTACACGCTTGCGCTTGCGGCACTCGACATCGCGTTGTGGGATATCAAGGGCAAAGCGCTCGACGTGCCGGTCGCAACGCTGGCGGGCGGCTACCGCGAACGGGTGCCGACCTATGCGAGCGGCGCACTCATGCGCGCTTTCCCGCTGGACCATGTGGTGCGCGCCGCAGCGTCACTCGTCGGGCAGGGATTTCACCAGATGAAGACCCAGCTCGCGCTGCCCGGCGCTACCACCCCGGCGCGCGAAGTCGAGCGCATACGCCTCATTCGCGCGGCGATCGGGCCGGACATCGATCTCATGTGCGACATCAATCAGCGCTGGGACGTGCGGCAGGCAATTTCCATCGGCCGCCGTATCGAGGAGTATCACCTTTACTGGCTCGAGGATGTTGTTGCCGCTGACGATTTTGCGGGGCTGGCGAGCGTCGCTTCCGCGCTCGCGACCCCGATCGCGGCGGGTGAATACGTCTATGGCAAGGTTCCGTTTCGCCACATGCTGGAAGCCCGCGCCGTCGATATCGTGATGATCGATGTGCTGAGAGCGGGCGGCATCACGCAGTGGCTGAAGATCGCCGGCATGGCGGAGGCATTCAACCTGCCGGTCGTAAACCACCTCTACCCTGAAGTGTCCGTGCATCTGGTCGCGGCAATACCCAATGGTCTGACCGTCGAATACATGCCGTGGTCGGCGCGGCTGTTCAAGGAAGTGCCGGTGCCGGTGGGAGGACAACTTGCCGTGCCGCAGAAACCCGGGCTTGGTCTCGAGTTCGACGAAGCTGTCCTGCAACGCTACGGCGTCAATGCCTGATTTCCACGTGTGCAACGAGCACGCGTCTATGGTCTTACTGAGATCGGCGCGCGCGCCAGGTTCTACTGCCTGTGGAGTTCCTGCGTCTCGCCTCGCGCGTCCGCCGTGTGCAGGATGACAGGACGCCGCCATACGCGGTGAACGTACTCCAGCACCCGCGCGGCGCGGCTCAGGTCCAGTCCGCGTCCGTCGCTCGCATGGTCGTGAATCAGAACAAGCGTGCCGTCATGGCGCAGCTCCGATACGGCGATACGCGGTGCACCGTAGTTGAACTTGGGTGCCAGTATCGCTTCGCGCACGGCATCGATTTCGCGGCCGGTGATCTTTATTTCGCCGCCGCTCTTGGCTTCGTACACAAAAAGCCCCAGCTTTTTGGCAAGCTCGCGGTCCAGATAATTGCGGATGAAACCGAAATCGTCCTCTTCGCGGCAGATCCGCCGCGCCTGCTCCAGGCCGTGCGCCTCGACGATGTGCTCCCACATGGAAAAACCGAGATGGTAGGGATTCACCGTGAGCGTTGCCTGCTGTTCCGCTGCGAACGGCCGAACGACATCCGAGTGCGCCTTGACTGCATCCAGGTACAGCGTCTCCGGCAGAAAGTCCGCTTCGCGCAGCAGGCGTGCGTGCCAGTAGCTCGCCCAGCCTTCGTTCATGATGTGGCAGGCGAACACCGGATAAAAATAGAAAGACTCCTCGCGCACTGCGAGAAAAATGTCGCGCTCCCAGTCGTCCAGTTCGGGCCCGTAGCGTGCGATGAACCACAGTAGATCGTACTCGGGCGCTTCGGGGACCGGTATGCGGTGGTGCTCGCGCGAAGCGCCGGGCGCTTCCTTCTCTCCCGGAAGGCCGCGGAAACGCTCGCGGAACGGATCGTCATCGCTCTTCTGATCGGTGCGCGGCCGGGTCTCCGTTGCATAGTTTCTGCGGTGCAATTCCTGATTGACATCGACATGCGGCTCGAGAGCCAGCGCCGCGTCAAGGACCGCTTCGACGCGCTCCTGCCCATGTTGCGTCACGGCTTCCTCGATGCGATGGGCCTGGGCCGCGGCGTGCTCCACGATGTGCGCGCCCGCCATCCGCTCGAAGCGTGAGAAAAGCTGGTTGTTACGCGCAAAATCGGCGTGTCCCAGCACGTGCGCGGTGACGAGCGTGTTTTCCGCGGTGGTATTCGTATTGACGAGATATGCGCGACATGGATTGCCGGGAAACATCACCTCGAAGATTCTTGAATGCCCCATGCTGCGGCGTATGAGCTCATGAATGTAGCGAACGCCGAACGACCAGTGCGGCATGCGCACCGGCAACCCGTAGACCGCGACTTCCATCATGAAAGTGGTCGGTACGAGTTCGAAATCGACAGGGTGGTAATCGAGTCCGAGCTTGTGGGCAAGCGCTTCGATGCGCGGGGCGTATTCGGCGACTGTTGCGGTCATTTCACGCGGCCTCAGACTGCTGCTGGAAGAATTCGCGCAGCGCGGTCCAGACATCCTCCTGCGATGCGACCTGGCGAACGCCGATTGCGGGGTGCTCCTCCTGCAGCTCGTTGAGGATGCTGCTCATCTCGGTCTGCAGCGAGATCCCGTGCGAAGTGCGCAGTTCCACATATCCCAGGTAGTTGAGTTCAGGCGCAAGTCTGCGCACCGAAGCCGCTGCGGCTTCGTGATCGTCGGACGCATTTTCGCCGTCGGATGCATAGAACACATAGCTGTTATAGCGGGTGGCGTCGTAACGGCTGTGCAGTACTTCGTATGCGAGATTGAAGGCCGATGATGACGCCGTGCCGCCGGTGCCGCTGGTTTTGAAGAAATCCTCTTCCGAGAATTCCCACGCATTGACCGTGTGCGCGATGAACGCGGTCTCCACCTTGGGATACTGGCGGCGCACGCCCTGCAGTGCGAAAAAGAAGAACATCTTTGCGAGCTGACGCTCGGTCTCGCCCATGCTGCCCGACACGTCGAGCGCGAAGATGACGACCGCGTTGGTCGCGGGTTTCGGGCGGCGCACGAGCTGGCGAAACCTCAGGTCGTCGTCGGTGAAGGGCACCGGATGCTCCTGGACGGCGCGGCGTTTCACCGCCTCCTTGATGGTGCGGCGCCGGTCGAGCCGCGAACGCGCGCCGCGCTTGTCCCAGCCCTCGCGCACGAAGTCATCGTCCTCGGCAACGGGACTCTGCTTCGGCTTGAGATCGGGAAGTTTCATCTCTTCCCACAACCAGTCGAGAAAGTCGTCGACCTTGAGCTCGAGGATGAATTTGACTTCGCCTTCGCCGGTGCCGCCGCGACGTTCGCCTTCGTCGTTGCCGGTCTGCGGCTGCGCGGGCCGCAACACCTGCCCCGGCTCTCCGTCGCCCTGACCGGCGCCGTGCTCCGACTCGGGATCGCGCAGCCGGAAACGGGCGTGCTCGAGCAGCCGCACCGGTACCAGCACCGTGCCGCCCTGGGCGCGGCTCAACACGTCCGGACCGGTGATGTACTCGCGCACGCGCTGTCTCACCGCGTCGCGCACTTTCTCGTTGTGCCGCAACCAGTCGCGTGCACCGCGCGAAAACAGGTCGTACCACGAAACGGCCGCAAAGATACGCGACGGGCCTTCGGGTTTGAGGACGTCAGCCGGCATGGCAGGAATTCAAAGTTGGGCGAAGCGGCGTCGATCGTCTGCGAGGCGACCGTCGCGAAGTAAAATGTGATGTCCCATGGGAGTACAAACGCAGCAGCCCGGCTCCGCGTCGACATGAGTTCCAAAGCGGGGAGCAGTCGCACGCATCGCGTCCCTCACTCCTGTGCGAGCAGCGTGGTCACGTAGTTGA
>DATFGD010000016.1:0-2528 GCA_035249725.1 Burkholderiales bacterium | reverse complement strand
GCGGCCATTGCCGTCTGGTTCGGCATGACGAGTTCCGCCTCCGCCATCCTCGCGGCTGCCCTGTTTGCCGTACTCGTCCTCGATCCGTGGGCCGTGCTTGCGCCCGGCTTCTGGCTCTCCTTTGGCGCTGTGGCAGTCATTCTCTACGTGACGGCTGGCCGCCTGATGCGACCGCATTGGCTGCACAACTGGGCAACCGTGCAGTGGGCGGTGACGGTGGCGTTGGTGCCGCCTTTGCTCGCGTTGTTTCAGCAGGTGTCGCTGGTTTCCCCTGTCGCCAACGCTATTGCAATACCGCTTGTGGGCCTGGTCGTGGTGCCGCTCACATTGGCGGGCGTTGCCGCGCCGTTCGACCTTCCGCTGCACGCGGCTCATTTCGTGATGCAGAGCTGCATGGGGCTGCTGGAATGGCTGAGCGCGCTGCCGGACGCGGTATGGCAGCAGCATGCGCCACCACGGTGGGCCATCGTTGCGGCCATCGCCGGGATCGCGTGGATGCTCCTGCCGCGCGGGTTTCCGGCACGGGGGCTCGGTGCAGTTCTGTGTCTACCGCTTTTTCTGAGCGCACCCGCGCAACTCGCCGAAGGCGAGGCGAAACTCACCATGCTGGACGTCGGCCACGGACTCGCCGTCGTTGTGCAGACGCGTCACCATGCATTGCTCTACGACACCGGGCCGGCTTTCGGACCGGGCGCCGACAGCGGGACGCGGATCATCGTGCCGTATCTGCGGGCGTCCGGCATCCGGCGACTGGACGCGATGGTGGTCAGCCACGATGATATCGACCACAGCGGTGGCGCCGCTTCCGTACTGAGTGCGATGCCGGTCGCCTGGGTTCTGACGTCTTTACCGGATGTCGATCCGTTGCTGTTCGAGTCCGAGCAGGCGTGGCGATGCCATTCGGGTCAAAGCTGGGTATGGGATGGCGTCCGCTTCGAGATTATGGGCCCGACCCTGGCGAGCTATGAGGACGCCACGCTGAAAGACAATGATCGCAGCTGCGTACTGAAAATCGCGACGCCGAGCGGTCATGTTCTTTTGCCGGCCGATATCGAGCGGCGCGCCGAAGGCGCATTGCTCGACGACCCGGGACGCGATCTCTACGCGGATGTGCTGGTCGCGCCGCACCAGGGCAGCCGGACTTCTTCTTCAGCGGAGTTCGTCGAGCGCGTGCAGCCTCAGATCGTGATCTTTCCAGTCGGGTATCGCAACCGCTTCGGCCATCCGCACACGGATGTCGTGGAACGTTATCGCGCGACCGGCGCGAAAATCTATCGGACCGACCGCGATGGTGCGATTACCCTGATGCTTGCCTCGGAGGGACGAATGCGCATCGAGCCGTTCCGCGCCGTATACCGACGCTATTGGCAAACGCCGTTTGCCGGAGAGCTGCCCGCGGATCCGGAAGCGTTATGAACGCTTCAGCGTCCGCAAAGGGTAGCGAAAGCACGTGACGAGATGGTCGTTCACCATGCCGGTGGCCTGCATGAAGGCATAACAGATGGTTGTGCCCACGAAGCGAAATCCGCGCTTTCTCAAGTCCTTGCTCATGGCGTCGGAATGCGGCGTCGATGCCGGGACTTCGCTCGCGGTCTTCCGCTGGTTTTGCAGCGGTGCGCCGTCGACAAAACGCCAGATGTAACGATCGAACGTTCCAAACTCCGCCTGTACGGCGACAAACGCCTTGGCATTGGTGATTACCGACTCGATCTTGAGGCGGTTGCGAACGATGCCGGCGTCCCCGAGTAGCAAAGCGACTTCCCTGCGGCCAAAGCGTGCCACTGCAGCGGCATCGAATCCGGCGAATGCCGCCCGGTAGCGCTCGCGCTTCCGCAGAATCGTGTCCCAGCTCAAACCGGCCTGCGCGCCTTCGAGCGTGAGAAATTCGAACCATTTGCGATCCTCCCGAACCGGCACGCCCCATTCGCGGTCGTGGTACGCGGTGAGGCGCTCGTTCGCCACAGCCCATGGGCAGCGCTCTCTTTTGCTCATGCTACGGAAAGGTCGATTGTCGATTGCAAAGTGTGAGAGCGGCTCATGATCGTCTATCATTGAGTGCGTTGAAATATACGGCAGAGGTGGTCCGGGCGAAAGCCTGTCGAAACGAATGGCCAACGTTGCGCATCTCAGATTGGTTCAGAACCGCGATCCGGCGGTAGACGCATGGCTCGATGCAGCGAAGAGCAGATTTGCTGCTGCAGAGTTGGATGTCGTCTCGCGCGCGGCTGATTGTGCCGCCACCGCGCTCGAAGGCCGGTCGCGTGCGAGCGGCGAGCCCGCGCTCGCCCACGCGCTGGGGGTCGCCGACGTGCTGCTCGCGCTTCGGCTCGATCACGAGGCGGTCGCCGCTGCGCTGCTTTTTGCCACGCTCGGTGCGACTGCAAACGCTGCGCAAACGATCCGCGAGCAATTCGGCCGCACCATCGGCGACCTTGCCGATGGCGTGGCGCGGATGGACGAAATCGGGGCGCTGTCGAACCGCCAGGCAGCGGGGAAAAAGCCTGAACAGCAGGCTGCGCAGCTCGAAG
>DATFGD010000015.1:0-7262 GCA_035249725.1 Burkholderiales bacterium | reverse complement strand
GCGAGGCGCCCGTCGCGAAGTAAAAATGTGATGTCCCATGTGAGTACAAACGCAGCATCCCGGCTCCGCGTCGACATGAGTTCCGAAGCGGGGAACAGTCGCACGCATCGCATCCCTCACTCCTGCGCGAGCAGCGTGGTCACGTAGTTGAGGGCCTCGCGCGCGCCGTGAGTGTCGTACCCGTACT
This sequence comes from Burkholderiales bacterium, assembly GCA_035249725.1. Classification (GTDB taxonomy): domain Bacteria; phylum Pseudomonadota; class Gammaproteobacteria; order Burkholderiales; family SG8-41; genus DSOT01. The sequence goes on along the minus strand of DATFGD010000015.1, from coordinate 7,075 downwards.
CGTCCACCAGCCGCTGTTCGACCACCGAGATCTTTTGCTTCGCCTCCTCGTCGGGACGCGTGGTGGAGCTGACCAGCCGCAGCACGTCGCGCCGCTGCTCGAACAGGTACTGCTCGATCGCTTCGTGCAGGCGGGCGTGGCTGGAGAGCGCGAATTTCTCGCCGCGCTTGAACGCGCCCATCGCCTTGCGCACCACTTCCTGCCGGAACGACTGCTTGCCGGAGTCGGAAATATGGATTTTTTCTTCCACGGAGCGCAAAAAACGCTCGTCGGGCTTGCGTTCCTCGTTGGTGATGGGATCCTTCACCGGTCGGTTATCGAGCGTCGCTTCCACTTCATCGAGGTACTTGTCGAGGAGATCCTGGGCTTCCTGCTCGAAGGATACGAAGAGCGCCTTGTGTACGTCCTCCTTGACCCAGCGGTTGTAAAAATCCTTGCGCGCGATCACGAGGAAATCGACCCACTTGCGCTTCTTCTTCGGATCGATGCGCGCGTCCGAATCGATCGCATCCTTCAGCGCGAGCAGCATCTCCATGGTGGTGAGGCTCTTGACGTCGCTCTGGATGATCGCGTTCGAAAGCGCGTTGATGACGAAACGCGGGCTCACACCCCCCAGGCCCTCGTCCGGCATGCGCGCCTTGATGCGCTCGGCATCGGCCTGGTTCACGCCCTCGACGTCTTCGCCGGAATGGACGCGCACCTTTTTGGAAAACTCGGTCTCTTTTTCCTCGCCCTCGTGCAGCCGGGTCAGTATGGCGAACACCGCCGCTGTGTGCAGCACGTGGGGATCGAGGTGTACTTCCTTGAACGCCGTCGCGGAAGATATGAGTTTCCGGTAGATCCGGGCTTCATCCCGGTAGCTCAGCGTGTACGGTACCTGGATGATGACCATGCGGTCCAGCAGCGCTTCGTTTTCGCTTTCCTGCAGGAAGCGCCGGAATTCCGCGAGGTTGGTGTGCGCAAGCACGGCCTCGTCGAGATAGATCAGCGGAAAACGCGACACCTTGACGTTCTTTTCCTGCGTGAGTGTGAGCAGCAGGTAGAGAAACTCCCGCTTCACCTTGAGAATTTCGATCATCTCAAGCGCACCGCGGCTCGAAGCGTACATCGCACCGGACCACGACCAGGCACGCGGATCGCCTTCGTCGCCGTACTCGGCTACCTTGGACAGGTCGACCGAACCGACGAGGTCTGCGATATCGGCGGTAGTCGGATCGTGGGGCGCGTAAGTGCCGATCCCGACGCGGCCCGCTTCGGAGATGAAGATGCGCTGAACAGGCATCTGCATGAAGTCGCCGGTCAGTTTTCCGCCGCCTTCAACCGTGGCGGTTTGCGCTTCAGCATCGCGCACCTCTGCTTGCCGCTCCAGCCGGGCGCGGCAGAGCGGACACAGGTCGCCGACGATCTCGACACCGTAGATCTCGCGGAACTGCGGCCGCAGGGTGTACGGCACCAGATGCAGCGGCGACTCGTTCACCGGGCAGCCCTGTATCGCGTAGATAGCCCCTTCGTCGGTATGGCTGTACTCCTCCATGCCGCGCTTCAGCAGAATCACGATGCTCGACTTGCCGCCCGATGGCGGCCCGAGCATGAGGAGTAGCCGCCGGCCGACTTCTGACCCGGCGCTCGCTGCCTTGAAGTAGTCGGCCAGCCGCTCGAGCGAGTCGTCGATTCCATACAACTCGTCGGCGAAAAGCTTGTAGCGGGTGTGTCCTTCCTGATCGATCTCGCTGCCCTGCCAACGAATCATGTCCCAGATGTACTGGTGACTGCTGCGCGCAACGCCGCGCGCGTTATGGGGCAGAATGTTTTCGAGAAATAGCGCAAACGTGCCCGACCAGTGGCTGGCACGGTGCTGCTGTGCAAACGCGTGGAGATTTCTGACGAACTCGCTCTGACGATCGGACTGGTTCGAATTGGTCGGCATCGTTTTACCTCCCGCTACAGTGAACTTGCCTTGAAACAATGGACATAGCGGAAAACCCATGGTTCCTTTCCGCGATTGCCCGATCCGGCATGTAGTCTCTCCCGCTCGTAGTTCATCCGTTCGAAGGCCATAAACCGCTTCGCTGGTCTCAACAGCACACACCACGCTGCAGACCGCCTAACAGGGCACGCTCCACGCGACCGCCCGGCCGCGGGGCAGCGGGTAAAAAAGCGTGAGCAATCAAAGCGTGCACCGCTTTTCAGCGATGCAAGCGGCGCGCCGCATCGCGGTTCGCTGCATTGCGGTTGACAAGCCCGCATCCCACGCGTTCCGCGTCGAGCCGGAGCGCCGGCAAGCCGCATTGCGCGCTTTGGAATCATAGCGCACGCACGGCATCGCAACGCAACGCGTGACTCTCGCGTATGTAAGATTTTTTTTTGCTGCGCCGTGATGGCCGCCTCGATGCTAAGGCGCCGGGGCCGCGAAGCTGTCGCCGGCTGGCGTCAGCAAAGCGGCATGCTCGGGCTCAGGGTTGCTTCGGTCCGCGCCGCGTGTTCTGGGGCACTGCCTGTACGTGCGTTTATCGAAAAGGCATCACGATGTACACCGGGGAGATGGACTGGCCGAGTGCCGAAGTCATGGAATGACGCCTATGCGAACGGCTGGGATGGCCGCTTCCACGGGATCCGATCCCCGCATATGAAGGTGTCGTAACGCAATGCCGGCGTGCGACCTCGTTTCACGACCCGGCGGCGCATTCGAGGCGGGCCCTTTCCCAGGATGGGGCCGCCTGCTGTCCGGAAACCATCTGCGATTCGCCCGTTCTAACGCAATTGATGCCTCGCCTCTAAGGAGCCAAACGTGACGCTGACTGCGGCGCAAAGCACCAAGCTGACCCGAGTGCTCGACGAACTGGAGCGGGAGGTACGCGAGAAGATACGCGCGTCCATGCCGCAGCTCGCGGACCAGAAATACATTGACCTCGTGGGCGTCGTATACGATACCGCAGATGAAGCGACGGCAACCATGCAGGAAGAGGTCGACCATACCCTGCTGGAGCATTACCTGCAGAAGCTGAAGCAGATTCAGGCCGCGCGGGGACGGCTCGAAAGCGGCGAAGCCAATGCCTGCGAAGACTGCGGGGAGGAAATCGGATACAAGCGACTGCACGCGTATCCTTTCGCCACGCGATGCATACATTGCCAGACCGTGCGCGAAAAGACGCACGGCAATGAAGCCGCGCCGCGGCCCTGAGCCCTCATTCTGTCCCGACCGAGCGAAGCGTTGAGATGCCGATCGAGGACAGAATTGAAAATCTCTATCTGAAGGTCTGGCGGGCGGTTGTGCTCTGTGTGGCGACTGCCGCACTGGCGGCGGCCGTGTTTGCATCGGCAGCGGCGATCAACGGTCTGCTCGTGGAGCCGCCTCATCCGCCGGCAGAACTTAAGCCCGAGGAGGGCGATGAAACGCTACGGCAAACACTCACACTCCAAAGGTTCAGCCTGGCCGAGCGCGGTGCGTCACCGCCGTGGCCCACGGATAATCCCGGGCCGCGGAGTGACGGCGAAGCGGCGACCGACGAGACGCTGCGGAGAATCGCGCACAATATCGACAAATACGTGAAGGCAGCGTTTCCGCCATCCTCGCCGGTACCGCAGTCGACCGAGTGGGCCATCAGCTACCTCATGAAGCGCATCGAATTCAAGAACGATGCCGAGCGGCGGTTTTATCTGACGACATTGGAATCATTGTCGGAACAGCTCGCGCGGGCAGGCCCCGAACAGGCGCAGTTGCCCGAAGAGCGCAGGATCGATGCACACCGCGTGCTGCGCTGGCATGCAGAGAATGTGCAGCATGCGTTGAACGGGGTCCACTACGAAAACGAAAAGCTGCAGAAGGCCTATCAGCAAAGAGTGTCCGATTACACAAACCGGAATACGCGCATCATCGGATACATCAGCGTCGCCGTGGGCGCCTTGGCCATTTTTGTTTTCAGCATTTTTCTCTTTGTCATCATCCGGATCGAACGCGATCTGCGCACGATGGCGATAGCGTCGGTCGCAACCACGCGGCGGCTCGAAAGCTGAGCGCGCCGCTGCACGGCTGTGGCGACGCGTGCGTGCTCGATCAGGCGTGGCCGCGGCGGTGGCCGTGCCGCATTCCGCGACGCTGCTTGGTCAGCAGTTCATCGGCGACTTTCTGCTGCTCCGGCGTGAGCGCCGCGTAGAGCGGCTTGGCCGCGACCAGCGTTTCGTTCAGCCGCGCTGACGCTGCGGCCAGACGCGCCTGCCGCCGCTCGAGACGCTCAATCGCCGTTGGCCTCGAATCGCGCTTGTGCTCCGCCATTTGAGCGCGGCGCGCTTTGATGCGCTCATCCATATCCCGTGCCTGTTTGCGCAGCGTGTTGGCGAAGACGTCCCATTGGGACTGCTGCGCGTCGGTGATCTTGAGTGCGGTCTTGAGATACGCCAGGCGGGCTTCGACGCGTTCGCTGGGCAGCCGGAATGCGCGCTGTTCGTGCTGTTGTGCGGCGGCGTGGTGTCGCGCGTGGTGCGCCTCCCCCGCGGTCTGAGCCGCAGCGAGCGGTGCCGTGGCTGCGAGGGTCGCGGAAACAAGGGTATTCAATACGAGCCTGTTCATTATGTGCCTCCAAGTTTGACGAACGGTTTCGAGCCGCACGCTGCGTTTCCCTCCTGCACGGTTGGCCCGCATCTCTCCGACTGTCAGCGTCCGCGGGCGGTTCCTCGCGCTCGGTGTAACAATTTGTGTCTTTGTAACGGCGGTGTCATGAAGCTGCGGCTCGCGCGTAGGAAGAGTATGCGAGAATCGCGGAAATGCCCGAGGCGGATTCATACTGCTGATGGTCGATGCGCAGGTCCATATCGCCAGGGCGTAACCCTGTTCACCGGTTGGCAAATGCGTGGCTAGCGAACGAATCAACGACTGCGGAGAGCGCAAATGAAGTCATACTGGATCAAGACCGATCACGACAAAGCCGTACTCGAGTTCCGCGATGTGCCTGTACCCGAGCCTAAAGCGGGGCAGATTGTCGTCCAGGTGAAAGCGAGCGCCCTCAATCGCGGCGAACTGATCGTGGGAGGCGTGGTGCACGGCGGGCCGGAAAAGATCGGCGGCAACGAGGTCTCCGGCGTCGTCCATGCGGTAGGCGAAGGCGTGACGACGCTCCAGCTCGGGGCGCGCGTCATGGGACGCGCGCGCGGCGGATTCGCCGAGTATGCGATGATGGAAGCGCATCAGGCGATGAGCATGCCGGAGCGTTTGAGTTGGGAAGAAGCGGCCGCCATTCCGGTGAGTTTCCTGACCGCCTACGAAATGCTGTTCCCGTATGGCGGCCTGCATCGGGGGGAATGGCTGCTCGTGACCGCCGCCTCGTCGGGCGCCGGTGTCGCCAGCATGCAAATCGCCGGGATGCTGGGTGCGCGCACCATCGGCACATCGGGCTCCGCGGAAAAGCTTGCACGGCTCAAGAGCGCAGGGCTCGAAGTCGGCATCGCGACGCGCAGCGGCGATTTTGCGGCACGGGTCAAAGATGCGACCGGTGGCAAAGGGGTCAACCTGGTCGTCAATTGCGTCGGCGGTTCCGTGTTCCCTGAATGCCTGCGCGCGCTCGCATACAACGGCCGGATCGCGACAGTGGGTTACGTGGACGGCGTGTTGAACAGTGATATCGATCTCGGTGCGCTGCACGCGAACCGCTACGTGGTGTTCGGTGTTTCCAACAGCCGTCTCGGGCCGGAGAGTCGAGCCGAAGCGGTACGGGGGTTCATGCGCGACGTCGTACCCGCCATCGCGGACGGGCGCATCACGCCGGTGATCGACAAGGTGTACCGCTTCGACGAGTTGCCGCAAGCCAAGACCCGCATGGAATCCAATGCACAGGTCGGGAAAATCGTCGTGCGGGTGAGTTAGCTGCGAGGGAGCGCGCGTTTACCGCGGTATGCGAGATGCGCTTCGCCTACAGCGTGCCGGTACACGACTTGCTTCCATGAACCGGCACTGGAGCCTTGTCATGCTGCCCGCGACCACGCAACGCGTCACTGACCACACGCCTGATCAGATCAACGAACGCATACGGCTGCGTACGGAAGAATCCGTCGCCCGCTGTGCGCTTGCCGGCCCGGAAGCGATCGAACAGCGCCTCGCTGAACTCGAACGAGAGTGGGACATCGAGCGGGTTCTGGAAGCGAATGCCGCCTCGATCGCGCTCTTCGGGCTCGGTATGGGGGCGTTCGCGGATCGCCGTTATTTCGCCTTGCCGGCGATCGTCATGGGCTTTCTGCTACAGCACGCGCTTCAGGGTTGGTGTCCACCGGTTCCCTTGCTGCGGCGCCTCGGCTTCCGCACACAGAGCGAAATCGACGAGGAACGATACGCGCTCAAGGCGCTGCGCGGCGACTTCAAAGAGATCGCGCCGGTAAAGGCGTCTGCAAGCGAGGACGTTCGCCGCCTCATGCGCGTCGTCCGGCGCTGAAGCGCTGCCGCCCGCGCGGCGGTAAAAATGACATAGGCGGTTTGTAAGTCGGACCAGGTCGGCAGCTCAGAACATCATCTGGCCGCCGTCCACATAGATCAATTGCCCGCTCACCATGCGGGCGCCCGGACCGCATAAAAAGCGGACGGTCGCGGCGATTTCTTCGGGCTCGACGCGGCGACCGAGCGGCACGAGCGTCGCGTCGGCGCGCGCGGAACGTCCCGCGGCGCGCGCCGTGTTCATCTGGCCCGGCGCGACGCAGTTGACGCGTATGCCATGCTCGCCCAGTTCGCGGGCGAGTGCGCGCGTCATGCCATAGAGGCCATGTTTTCCGACGGAGCCGTGGACGCGCCCCTTTGCGCCTGAGAGCGCCGTCATGCCGCCGATCGTCACGATGCTTCCGCCGCCTGCTTCGATCATCGCGGGAAGACAAGCCTTGGTGCAGAGAAACGCGCCGTCCAGCGTGATCGAAAGCAGGCTGCGCCATTCTTCAAAACTCATGTCGCGAAACGGTGTTTCCTTGCGCACCGATGCGTTGAGGACCAGGATGTCGATGCGCCCAAAGCGTTTGACGATGCCCTGCACCATCGCGCCGACCTGCGTCGCGTCCGCGATATCCGCCATGCAGACTTCGGCCTGTCCGCCTGCCGCGCGTA
>DATFGD010000014.1:0-19256 GCA_035249725.1 Burkholderiales bacterium | reverse complement strand
GAACATGGGCTGGATGCACGACACGCTCAAGTACATGGCGAACGATCCGATCCACCGCAAGTATCACCACGATGCGCTCACCTTCAGCATGGTGTACGCCTTCAACGAAAACTTCGTGCTGCCGCTCTCGCACGACGAAGTCGTCCACGGCAAGGGTGCGCTCGCCGGAAAGATGCCGGGCGACGAATGGCAGCGCTTCGCCAACCTGCGGCTCCTCTACGGCTACATGTGGGCGCACCCCGGCAAGAAACTGCTCTTCATGGGCGCCGAATTCGGCCAGGTGCGCGAGTGGTCGCATGAGGAAAGCCTGGAATGGCATGTGCTCGAGTATGCGCATCACCGCGGCATGCAGACGTGGGTGGCCGACCTCAATCGCGCGTACCGCACGGAACCCGCGCTCCATGAGCACGATTGCGAGCCGCAGGGGTTTCAATGGGTCGATCACCAGGACTGGGAAAACAGCGTGATCAGCTTTCTGCGGCTGGGCCGTACGGCCAGCGATGTGGTGCTCGTCGTGTGCAACTTCACGCCGATCGTGCGGCGCGATTACGCTGTCGGCGTGCCGCGCGGCGGCTACTGGCGGGAACTGCTGAACAGCGACGCCGCCGAGTACGGTGGATCGGGGGTCGGCAACATGGGGGGCGTGGACGCGCAGCGCGAGCCGCGACACGGCCGGGAATGGTCGGTGCGCGTGACCCTGCCGCCGCTCAGCGCAGTCTGGCTCAAGAGCCACGGCGCGTGAGCAAGCCGTTTCCCGACGAAGGGCGCCGCCGGGTCGTCATCGAAGCGGTCGCGCCGGCCGTGGACGGCGGGCGCTATCCGATCAAGCGCGTGGTCGGCGACCGCGTGAATGTGGAAGCCGACGTTTTCGCCGATGGACATGACGCGCTACGCTGCATGTTGCGTTTTCGCCGGCACGGCGCACGCGCCTGGGAAGAAGTCGAGATGGCGCTCCTCAACAACGACCGTTGGCGCGGCGCCTTCCAGGTGACCGAACTGGGGCGATACCAGTACACCGTGGCAGGCTGGGTCGACAGCTTCGTCTCGTGGCGGCAGGATTTCGTCAAACGGGAGGATCCGGAAGACATCGAACTTGCGCTGCGCAGCGGGGCGAAGCTGGTCGAGGCGGCCGCGGCACGTGCGAAGGGTGCCGATGCGCGCGACCTGCGCCGCCTGGCGCGCGATCTCCTCTCGGATCACGCGCTGGAACAGCGGCGTGACATCGGCACAGGCACTGCGCTCAATGAGGTGATGCTGCGCCATCCCGACCGCAGCCTCTGCAGCGCGTATCACACCCAGCTTGAGGTCATCGTGGATCGCCCGCTTGCGCGGTGCAGCGCGTGGTACGAGATGTTTCCGCGCTCGACCGCGAAAGAACCGGGGCGGCACGGCACGTTCGCCGATTGCGAGCAGCGGCTCGAGTACGTCAGGCGGATGGGGTTCGACATTCTGTACCTCCCGCCCGTCCACCCCATCGGACGCGTCAAGCGCAAAGGCCGCAACAATGCGCTCGAGGCGGCTCCCGGCGATCCCGGCAGCCCGTGGGCGATCGGCTCGGCGGAGGGCGGACACAAGTCGGTACACCCCGAACTCGGTTCGCTGGACGATTTCCGGCGGCTGGTCGCCGCGGCGCGCGCACACGGACTCGAAATCGCGCTCGACATCGCTTTCCAGTGCGCGCCCGATCATCCGTACGTCGAAGCGCATCCCGAATGGTTTCAGCGGCGGCCCGACGGATCGATCCAGTTCGCGGAAAACCCACCGAAGAAGTATCAGGACATCTATCCGTTCCATTTCGAGAGCGGGCAGTGGCAGCCGTTATGGGATGAGCTGAAAAGCGTCTTTGAATTCTGGATCGGCCAGGGCGTGACGATCTTTCGCGTGGACAACCCGCATACCAAACCGTTTGCCTTCTGGGAATGGCTGATCGACGGCCTGAAACGCGCGCATCCCGAGCTGATCTTTCTATCGGAAGCGTTTACGCGGCCGAAAGTCATGCACCGCCTGGCGAAACTCGGATTCACGCAATCCTATACCTACTTTCCGTGGCGCAATACCAAGGCGGAGTTGACGGAGTACTTCACGGAGCTTGCGTACAGCGCATCCCGGGATTACTTCCGGCCCAACCACTGGCCCAATACACCGGACATACTCACGGCGGTCCTGCAAAGCGGCGGGCGGTCCACGTTCATGGCGCGCGTGGTGCTCGCCGCCACGCTCGGCGCCAACTACGGCATCTACGGTCCGGCGTTCGAGCACTGCGAGAATGTCCCGCGCGAGCCGGGCAGCGAGGAGTACCTCAACTCCGAGAAGTACGAGGTGCGGCACTGGGATATCGCGCGGCCGGACAGCCTCGCGCCGCTGATCGGACGCCTCAACCGCGCGCGGCGTGAAAATCCCGCCCTGCACCAGGACTGGAATCTGCGCTTCGTGTCGAGCGATAACGCCGAGCTGATATGCTATGCCAAATTCAACGATGCCCGATCGAACGCCATCGTGACAGTGGTGAATCTCGATCCGTACCATAAGCGTTCGGCATTCCTCGAACTGCCGCTCGAAGAGCTGGGCATCGACCCCGCGCACCCGTATCAGATGAACGATCTGCTGAGCGGGGAGAGTTACCTGTGGCAGGGCGCGCGCAACTACGTGGAGCTCGATCCCCACGTGCATCCGGCGCATGTATTCCGCGTGCAGCAGCGGCTGCGCTCGGAAAAAGACTTCCAACCCTTCGCGTGACGTGAACGAATCCCTTCCCAGCCGCGACACGACGGCGCCCGATGACCCGCATTGGTACAAGGACGCTGTCATTTATCAGCTGCACGTGAAGGCGTTTTTCGATGCGAACGATGACGGCATCGGCGACTTCCGCGGTCTCGCGAGCAAGCTGGATTACGTCAAGGATCTCGGCGTAAATACCCTGTGGCTGCTGCCGTTCTACCCCTCGCCCCTGAAAGACGACGGTTACGATGTCGCCGATTACCACAACGTCCATCCGCAGTATGGCACGCGTCACGACTTCCGCCTGATGATGCGCGAAGCCGACCGCAGAGGGCTGCGCGTCATCACCGAGCTCGTCGTCAACCACACGTCGGACCAGCATCCGTGGTTCCAGGCGGCGCGGCGTGCGCCTGCAGACTCGGTAAAACGCGACTACTACGTGTGGAGCGATGATCCGAACAAGTACGCCGGCACGCGCATCATCTTCACGGACACCGAGAGCTCCAACTGGGCGTGGGATGACGTCGCCCAGGCGTATTACTGGCACCGCTTCTTCAGCCATCAACCGGACCTGAACTTCGACAACCCGCGCGTGCTGAAGGCGATATTTCGCACCATGCGCTTCTGGCTCGACATGGGGGTGGACGGCTTCCGGCTCGACGCAATCCCCTATCTGTGCGAACGCGAAGGCACCAACAACGAAAACCTGCCGGAAACGCACGCCGTGATCAAGGAGATCCGGCGCATGCTCGATGCCCACTACCGCAACCGCGTGCTGCTCGCGGAAGCGAACCAGTGGCCCGAGGACGTGCGCGAATACTTCGGGGATGGCGACGAGTGCCACATGGCGTATCACTTTCCGCTGATGCCGCGCATCTACATGGCCATCGCGCAGGAGGACCGTCATCCCGTAGTCGATATCATGCAGCAGACGCCGGACATCCCGGACTCCAGCCAGTGGGCGATTTTCCTCCGCAATCACGACGAGCTCACGCTCGAGATGGTGACGAGCAAGGAACGTGATTACATGTACCAGATGTACGCTGCCGATGCCCGTGCGCGTATCAATCTCGGCATCCGCCGGCGCCTTGCGCCGCTCATGGAGAACGATCTCGACCGCATCAAACTCATGAACAGTCTCCTCCTCTCGATGCCCGGCTCGCCCATCATCTACTACGGCGACGAGCTCGGGATGGGCGACAACATCTTTCTCGGCGACCGCAACGGCGTGCGAACGCCGATGCAATGGACCCCGGACCGCAACGCCGGATTTTCGCGCGCCGACCCGCAGCGCCTCTACCTGCCGCCGATCATGGACGCGGTATACGGCTACGAGGCGGTCAACGTGGAAGCGCAACTGCGCGACCCCTCGTCGCTGCTCAACTGGATGAAGCGCATCCTCGCCGTGCGCAAGGAAAGCAAGGCGTTCGGTCGCGGCAAGCTGACTTTCTTGAGGCCGGGCAACCGCAAGGTCCTCGCATACCTGCGTGAACTGGGCGAGGAAGCCATTCTCTGCGTTGCGAATCTCGGGCGTTCGGCGCAACCCGTGGAACTCGACCTCGCGCGTTACCGCGGGCGCGCGCCCGTCGAACTGCTGGGGCGTACGGTATTTCCTCCGATCGGAACGCTGCCCTACATGCTCACTTTGCCCAAGCACGGTTTTTACTGGTTTCGGCTCGCTGCAGACGTCGAAGCGCCGCGCTGGCACGAAGAGCGTCTCGCGCCCGAGGACCTGCCGGTGCTGGTGCTGTTCGACGGCTGGTTGAGCTTCTTTCGCGATCACGTGGTGCCGTGGCGGATCGGACTCGCCGAGAAGACGCGTGCCCAGCTCGAAACCGACGCGCTGCCGCGCTACCTCGAGTCGCAGCGCTGGTATGCCACCAAAGGCGAGAAGACGCAGCGTGCCGCGATCGTGGACCACGCGCTGTGGGAATCCGGCGGGCAATGGCTGATCGCGCTGCTCGCCGTGCAGGGCACCGCGGAGAGCGCAAGCTACTTCATGCCGCTCTCGCTCGCCTGGGAGGACCGCGACGAAGAGCGCATGCGTGGGCTCGCGCCCGCGACGGTCGCCAAAGTGCGCCAGCAGGCGAACATCGGCGTCCTGGGCGATGCCTTCGCCGACGAAACGTTCTGCCGCGCCGTGGTGAAAGCGATTGGCGCGGGTCTGGAGGTCGCGAGCGCACACGGAAAATTCCATTTCCGCCCGACGCGGGCCTTCAACGAAATCACCGGCCGCCACTTCGAACGCCGCCCCGTGAGTCGCCCGCAGGCACAAAGCAGCAACACCATCGTCAACATCGCGGACCGGCTGTTCCTCAAAGGCTACCGCCGTTTGCGTGCCGGGGTGAATCCGGAAGTCGAGATCGGAAGTTTCCTCACGGAGGTTGCGCACTTTCCGAATTGCGCGCCGGTGGCCGGTGCGCTGGAGCACGTATCCAACGAAGGTGTGCCGACTACACTGGTGCTGCTGCAGGCCTATGTGCCGAACCAGGGAGATGGCTGGACCTACACCCTCGACTACCTGGAGCGTTTTCTGGAACAGTGGCGCAACGTTGCGGAACCCCCGCCGGACGACGTGCATGGCGCTTACCTCGCGCTCATCCGCACGCTCGCCCTGCGTACCGCGCAGCTCCATCAGGCGTTTGCCACGCGCTCGGGCAACCCCGATTTCGAGCCGGAACCGGTCAGCGACGCGGACCTCGCCGGGTGGAAGAGCCGCGTGCGCGATGAAGCGGCTGCAACGCTGGAACTGTTAAACCAGCGCCTGGGCGAACTCACGCTGCCGCCGCGCACGGACGCGCGTGCGCTGATCGCGCGGCGCGAGCAGCTCATGGCGCGCATCGATGCCTGCTCGCTCGCGAATGCGCGCCTGGTCAAGACGCGCCATCATGGCGATTTTCATCTCGGACAGGCGCTGTTGACCAAGAACGATTTCCTGATCACCGATTTCGAAGGCGAGCCCGGACGCACCTTCGAAGAACGCCGCGTCAAGCACTCGGCGCTGCGCGACATCGCCGGCATGCTGCGTTCGTTCAACTACGCACGGTGGACGGCGTTGCGCAGCGCGCTGCGTGGTCATGAGGACGACGAGCGGCTCGGCCCCCTCGTCTCGGACTGGGAGAGCAAGACGCGCGGCGAATTTCTCGCCGCCTACGAGGAAGCGGCGCGCTCTGCCGCGTTGTTCGGATCGCTGACCGAAGTGCGGGGCTTGCTGCATCTGTTCGAGCTGGAAAAGGCGCTCTATGAGTTGCGCTACGAGTTGACCAACCGGCCGGGCTGGGTCGCCATTCCACTGCACGGCATACTCGCCGCGCTCGAAGAATGAACCCGCGTTCGCGGGCGAGGGGAGGGGAATGATGCGTGCCCTAACCCCTCTCCCGCACCGCGGGCGAGGGAGATTCGTGGTGCAAATAACGTCGTTACATTTGCACGAGCTTCAATAGGAGGCTGTGATGGACAGGGTAGACATGATGCTGGAACCGGTGCGGGTCTTTCTGGTGCAGATCGGGCACTTCCTGCCCAAGCTCGCGCTTGCCGTCGTGGTGCTGATCGCGGGATGGATGCTCGCGAAGCTGGCGCGATTTACGATCATCAAGGCGCTGCGCGCCATCAACTTCAACGTGCTCACCGAACGCGCGGGCATGGATGGCTTTCTCAGGCAGGGCGGCGTGCAAAGCGACACCACGGAGATCTTCGGCGTGCTGATCTACTGGCTGGTGATTCTCGCCGCGCTGGTCATCGCGTTCAACAGCCTCGGGCTCACCTACATCACCGATCTGCTGCGCCAGGTCGTGCTGTTCGTCCCGAAAGTGATCGTCGCGCTGCTCATCCTTGCTTTCGGCGCCTACTTCGCGCGCTTCGTCGGCGGCACCGTGATGACGTACTGCAGGAACGTCGGCATCCAGGACGGGGAACTGCTGGGCAGCCTCGCGCAGTACGCGATCATGACCTTCGTCGTGCTGATCGCGCTCGAGCAGGTCAACGTCGGCGGCGAGATCGTCCGTCTGAGCTTTCTCATCATCCTCGGCGGCGCGGTGTTCGCGCTTGCGCTTGCGTTCGGCCTCGGCAGCCAGGCCAAGGTGGCGCAGTTGCTCGAACGCTGGTGGCCCAGCGATCGGAACGCGGACCGGCCGTAGCGTGAACGTCGCGCGCGAGTGGCGATGACCGCGGTGTGGGCTGGCGCGCCGTATCCGCTCGGCGCCACATGGGACGGACAGGGCGTGAACTTCGCGCTCTTTTCCGAGCAAGGCGAGAAAGTGGAGCTGTGTCTGTTCGACCCGCAAGGGCGGCGTGAGACGGAGCGCATCGTATTGCCCGAGCGCACCGACCACGTCTGGCATGGCTATCTCCCGGAGGCGCGCCCGGGGTTGCTCTACGGCTACCGGGTGTATGGACCCTATGCGCCGGAGCACGGCCAACGTTTCAACCCTCACAAGCTTCTGCTCGATCCCTACGCGAAGGCAAGCGCGGGCGTGGTGCGCTGGAGCGACGCGCTCTACGGCTATCGCGTCAACAGCCCGCGCGAAGATCTTTCCTTCGACCGCCGTGACAGCCACGCCGGTATGCCCAAGTGCAAAGTCGTGGATACCGCGTTTACATGGGGCGATGACCGGCCGCCGCGTACGCCGTGGACCGACACCGTGATCTATGAACTGCATGTCCGTGGGTTCACCATGCGTCATCCCGACGTGCCGCCGCAGCTGCGTGGGACTTATGCCGCGCTGGCGAGCGCGCCTGTGATCGACTACTTGCAGCGGCTGGGGATTACCGCGGTCGAATTGATGCCGGTGCACTGGTTCGTGGATGAGCGTCACCTCGTGAGCCGGGGCCTCAGGAACTACTGGGGGTACAACACCATCGGCTATTTCACGCCCGAAATGCGCTATTGCGCATCGGGGGATATCGGCGAATTCAAGAGCATGGTGAGGGCGTTGCACGCCGCCGGAATCGAGGTCATTCTCGACGTGGTTTACAACCACACCGGAGAGGGGAACCACCTCGGCCCCACCCTTTGTTTCCGCGGCCTCGATAACGCCGCCTATTACCGCCTGGTCGGTCACGATCCGCGCCACTACATGGACTACACCGGATGCGGCAATACGCTGAATACGATGCATCCCCGGGTGCTGCAATTGATCATGGACAGTCTGCGCTACTGGGTGACGGAGATGCATGTTGATGGGTTCCGCTTCGATCTCGCGTCCACCCTGGGCCGCGAACAACATGCCGTGGACCGGTTCGGCTCGTTTTTTGACATGATCCACCAGGATCCAGTGCTGTCCCGGGTGAAGCTCATCGCCGAGCCGTGGGATCTCGGAGAAGGCGGATACCAGGTTGGAAACTTTCCGGTGGGCTGGTCGGAATGGAATGGCCACTACCGCGACACCGTGCGGCGGTTCTGGAAAGGAGACGGCGGCACGATAGGCCAGCTCGCGTCACGGCTTACCGGGTCGAGCGACCTGTACCGTCACAGCGGGCGCAGCTCGCGCGCCAGCGTCAACTTCATCACTTCGCACGACGGATTTACGCTCCACGACCTCGTGAGCTACAACGAAAAGCACAACGAGGCCAATCTCGCGGACAACAGCGACGGCGACAATCACAATCTCAGCTGGAATTGCGGAGTAGAGGGGCCGACGGACGATCCGACGGTCGTCGCGCTGCGTGAGCAGCAGAAGCGCAACCTGCTCGCCACGCTGTTCTTGTCGCAGGGTGTGCCGATGCTCGTCGCAGGAGACGAATTCGGACGCACGCAGTCGGGGAACAACAATCCCTACTGCCAGGACAACGAACTGAGCTGGGTCGACTGGAAGCTCGCCCACGAAGGGCAAAAACTGTTGAATTTCGTGCGGCGCCTCGTGGCTTTCCGCCACCGCCATCCGGTGTTCCGCCGCAGCCGTTTTTTTCGCGGGCATCAGGTTTCCGGCTGGAACGTGAAGGACATCGTGTGGTTCAACGCCGACGGGCACGACATGACTGAAGCGAACTGGCACGATGCCGGGTTGCGCTGTCTCGGCGTCTATTTCTGTGGCGTGGACATCGACTCGCCGGGGGAGCGCGGGCGGCGCGCCACCGACGACGATTTCCTGCTGCTCGTCAATGCGGGAGACGCGGACGCGTCGTTCGTGCTGCCGCCATTCCGTTCGCGGGGCAACTGGGGCACGGTGTTCGATACCGCACGCGACGAGGAGCGGAACGACCGCCGCTGGCAAGCGGCAGAAAGCTATCCGTTGCTGTCCCGCTCCCTGGTTCTCATGACGGAAACCACGGGGAACGGCTGAGCCGAGCGAGATTCTTTCGAGCCGCGATCACTTTCACATTTCGATGGTCAGACACAGGGATTTCCCCCGTTAACCCAACTGGAAGACGCCGGTCCGTTCGCGGTGAGCGGATCGCGGAAGACTGATGCAGAAGATACGATTGTGGCCCGGCCTGCCGACGCCGCTGGGTCCCACGTGGGACGGTTCAGGCACCAATTTTGCGCTGTTCTCGGCGTACGCCGAGAAAGTCGAACTCTGCCTGTTCGACGATGCGGGCGAAAAAGAGATCGCGCGTGTCGTCCTCCCCGAGTACACCGATGAGGTGTGGCACGGCTACCTCCCCGACGTGCGTCCCGGGCAGCGTTACGGCTATCGCGTGTACGGGCCCTACGATCCCGAGGCCGGCCACCGTTTCAACCCTCACAAGCTGCTGATCGATCCCTACGCGAAGTCACTGGTCGGGGGCATCCGCTGGGATGACGCGCTTTTTGGCTATCGCGTGGGCGCGCCGGAGGAGGACCTTTCTTTCGACGAACGCGACAGCGCGCCTTACATCCCGAAGTGCCAGGTCATCGACCCGGCTTTTACCTGGGGACGCGATCGTCCCGCACAGCGCCCCTGGCACGAGACGATCATTTATGAGATGCACGTGAAGGGCTACACCATGCGCCGCGCCGACGTCCCGGAAGCGATGCGCGGCACGTTTGCCGGACTGTCTTCCGCGCCGGTGGTGCAGTACCTGCAGGAGCTGGGCGTGACTGCGGTCGAGCTCATGCCGGTTCACGCTTTCCTGCATGACCGGCATCTGATCGAACGCGGGCTGCGCAACTACTGGGGTTACAACTCCATCGGCTTTTTTGCGCCCCACCCCGAATACCTCGGGAAAGGCGGCGTCAACGAAGTGAAGACGTTCGTGCAGCTGATGCACGACGCGGGCATGGAAGTGATACTCGATGTGGTCTACAACCATACCGCGGAGGGCAATCACAAGGGGCCGACGCTCTCTTTCCGGGGGATCGACAACCGAAGTTATTACCACCAGACCGATGAGCTGCGTTATTACAACGATTTCACCGGCACCGGCAACGCGCTCGAACTGCGGCATCCGTGTGTGCTGCGCATGGTGACCGATTCGTTGCGCTATTGGTACCAGGAAATGGGCGTGGACGGCTTTCGCTTCGATCTCGCGACGACGCTCGCCCGCGTCAACGGCGAATACAACGAGCACGCCGGATTCCTCGACGCCGTCGCACAGGACCCGGTTCTGCTCGGCGCGAAGCTCATCGCCGAACCGTGGGACACGGGCTTGGGCGGCTACCAGGTCGGCAATTTTCCACCCGGCTGGTCGGAGTGGAACGATCAGTATCGCGATACGGTGCGCCGCTACTGGAAAGGCGATGCCTCGCAGCTGGCCGGTTTTGCGTCCCGCTTTTCGGGCTCCTCGGACATCTACAGCCGGCGCGGCCGTCGCCCGTGGGCGAGCATCAACTTCGTCACCGCGCACGACGGATTCACGTTGCGCGACCTCGTTTCCTACGACGGCAAGCACAACGAGGCGAACAAGGAAGGCAATCGCGACGGCAACGACAACAACAACAGCTGGAATTGCGGCGTCGAAGGCGGGACCGACGACGCGCAAGTGCGCCAGCTGCGCCACCGCCAGATGCGCAATTTCCTCGCGACCCTGCTGCTTTCGCAGGGCGTGCCGATGCTGCTCGCCGGAGACGAGTTCGGGCGCACGCAAGGGGGCAATAACAATGCCTATTGCCAGGACAGCGAAATAAGCTGGATCGACTGGACCGGGATCAGCGACGAGGGCGCCGCGCTGCTCGAATTCACGCGGCACCTCATCTGTCTCCGGCGCGACCACCTCGTGTTTCACCGCAGCCGTTTCTTTTACGGCAAAACGATACCCGGCACCGAAGTGAAGGACGTGACGTGGCTGCGTCCGGACGGCGCGGAAATGGTCGACGCCGACTGGCAGGACCCGCTTGCTAAGGCCCTCACGGTGCTGCTCTCCGGCGAAGCCGGCCTCACGCACCTTACGGCGCGCGGCGAACAGGAACTCGACGATACGTTTCTCATAATGATGAATGCCTCGGAGCAGGATGTCGCATTTCGACTGCCCGCGAACAATGGCGATGCACGCTGGACGATACTGGTCGATACCAGTGACGGCGCCGATAAGCGCACGGAGCGGAGTCACGATGCCGGCGCGGAAATCCCGGTGACGGCCCGGTCGATGCTCGTGTTCGTGCGTGAGACGGAAACGGAGAAGCGCACGCAACAATGAAGCGCAGGCACGTGATGCCATTTGGCAGTGTGCCGGATGCGGAGGGCGTTTGTTTCCGGTTATGGGCCCCTGCAGCCATGCGCGTGGAGCTCGAACTCGCGTCGGGCGGCGAGCGCGCGCTTACACCGATGGAGCAGGGGGTCGACGGCTGGTTCGAGCTTCGCGTGGACGGTGCGCGCGCCGGAGCGCGTTATCGCTACCGCATCGACGGGAAAATCGACGTGCCGGACCCGGCGTCCCGCCATCAGCCGGAGGACGTACACGGCCCGAGCGAGGTCATCGACCCTCACGCGTACGAATGGCGTGACGCGGCATGGCGCGGCCGCCCCTGGCACGAGATCGCGCTCTACGAATTGCATGTGGGCGCGTTCACCCCCCAAGGCACGTTCGACGCGGCGGCTCAGCGCCTGCCTTACCTGCGTGACCTCGGCGTGACCGCCGTGGAGCTGATGCCGGTCGCAGATTTTCCCGGTGCGCGCAATTGGGGCTATGACGGTGTGCTGCCGTTCGCGCCCGACAGCCGCTACGGGCGACCGGACGATCTGAAGCGCCTGATCGATGCGGCGCACGGCATCGGTCTCGCCGTGTTCCTCGATGTGGTGTACAACCACTTCGGGCCGGACGGAAACTACCTCCACGTGTATGCGCGCGATCATTTCTTTACGAAGCGCCACCGAACGCCGTGGGGTGCGGCCATCAACTTCGACGGCGAAGGCAGCCGCATGGTGCGCGAGTTCTACATACACAACGCGCTCTACTGGCTCGAGGAATATCACTTCGACGGGTTGCGCCTGGATGCGGTCCACGCCATCCGTGACGACTCCGATCCGGATATTCTGACCGAGCTCGCCGAGACGGTCCGGCGGGTAGCGGGATGCGGGCGACAGTTGCACCTGGTGCTCGAAAACGATGACAACGCCGCGCGTTACCTCGCACGCCGGGATGAGGGTACTGCCCGGTGGTACGACGCGCAGTGGAACGACGACGCGCATCACGCGTTTCACGTCCTACTGACCGGCGAGCGCGATGGTTACTACGCCGACTACGGGGATGCACCGGAGCGCCATCTGGCCCGGACACTAGCCGAAGGTTTCGCCTATCAGCGGGAATTTTCCGCATTCCGCGGGCAGCCGCGCGGCGAACCCAGCCGCGATCTGCATCCGAGTGCGTTCGTGGTCTTTCTCCAGAATCACGATCAGATCGGCAATCGTGCCTACGGCGAACGCATGAGCATGCTGGCAGAACCCGAAGCGCTCCGTGCGGCGTACGCGCTCATGCTGCTCGCGCCGTCGGTTCCGCTGCTTTTCATGGGAGAGGAATTCGGGTGTACCCACCCCTTTCCCTTTTTCTGCGATTTCAAAGGCGAGCTTGCGCGCGCGGTGACGGCCGGGCGGCGCCGGGAATTCGCCTCTTTCGCGCGCTTTCGCGAAGCGGGCATCGAATCGATACCGGACCCTAATGACCCATCGGCCTTTGAGAGTGCGGTCCTCGACTGGAATGCGTTGCACGAACCGGGCCCGGCGGCGTGGCACGCCTGCATCCGAACGCTGCTCAAGGTTCGTCATCGCGAAATCGTGCCGCGCCTCGCGCAACTCGTTCCCGGACGCAGCACGTATGCGGTCATCGGCCCCGGCGCCTTGCGCGTCCAATGGGCATTGGGAAGCGCAGGCCGGCTTGCCGTCGCCGCGAATTTGAGTGACGCGGCCCTGCAGCTTGAAGCGCCGATCGCGGGCGAGCCGCTTTACTTTACATCCGCCAATGCGAGCGAGTGTGCGGTAAGCGGAATGTTGCCTGCGTGGTCGGTCATCTGGTCCTTCGAACGCGGCACGCAGCAATGAACCCGCCACTGCTCGATAGATTGTGTGCGAGCTGGGGTATCGGATCTGCGTATCGCGATGTATGGGGCAATGAACGTATCGTGCCGCAGGAGACCCGGCTCGCGTTGCTTGCGGCCATGGGCGTGAGCGTCGCCTCTGACGCCGATCTCGAGCGCGTGCTGGAGCAACGCGATAACGAATCCTGGCTGCGGCCGCTGCCGCCGGTTCACGTCGCCCGTGCCGGCTCTGGTCCGCTGACGCTCGACGTGACACTACCGGAACGGGACGCCGACCTGCAGTTCGAGTGGGCACTCGTCATGGAAGAGGGCCACCGTCGCTGCGGCGCTGTTACGCCCGGCGAATCGACGAAGACGGCGGAGCGCCATATCGGCTCCGAGCGCTACGCACGCTACAGCGTGACGTTGGGCGAATTGCCTTCCTGTGGCTACCATCGCGTCGAATTGAGCCTGCACGGACGCGGTTCCGCGGCGCGGGCCACGATGGCGCTGATCGTGGCGCCGGAGCGCTGTTATCTTCCCGACGCGGTGCGGCGCGGGCGCGTGTGGGGCCCGGTGGTGAACCTCTATGGTTTGCGTTCGAACCGCAATTGGGGCATAGGCGACTTTAGCGACCTGCGCACGCTGGTGGAAGTCGCTGCCGCATCGGGCGCGAACGTCGTGGGCCTCAACCCGCTGCATGCATTGTTTCCGCACGATCCCGAGCACGCGAGCCCGTACAGTCCCTCGAGCCGGCTGCTGCTGAACGTGCTCTACCTCGATCCCGAGGGCATTGCCGAATTCGCGGGCTGCGCGCCGGCACGCGAACGTGTGGGAAGCCGGGCCTTCCAGGATACCCTGCGCGCGTTGCGCGCCGCTGAGCTTGTCGATTACTCACGCGTCGCTGCGCTCAAGGCCGAGGTGCTGCAACTCCTGTACACCGATTTTCGCGAGCGCCATCTCGGCCGCGGCACCGAGCGCGAACGGGCCTTTCGCGATTTTCAGCGCGCGGGAGGCGAGACGCTCCGGCGCAGCTCGCTTTTTTTCGCCCTGCAGGAGACGTTGTATGAGCGGGATAAAGCCGCGTGGGGATGGCGCACCTGGCCGCAGGAATATCGCGACCCCGCGTCTCCGGCAGTGGTGCAGTATGCAGGCGAACACGCGGATCGCATCGCGTACTACGATTATCTCCAGTGGAACGCCGATGGCCAGCTCGGTGCGGCGGGCCGTCGCGCGCTGGATCTCCACCTCGGCGTCGGAATATACCTCGACTTGGCGGTCGGCGCGGACCCGGGCGGCGCGGAGACCTGGGGACAGCACGGGCTTTACGCGGACAATGTCAATGTCGGCTGCCCGCCCGACGACTTCGGTCCGAACGGGCAGGATTGGGGTATCCGGCCTCTCCTGCCCGAGCGGCTGCGGGAGACCGCCTACGCGGCTTTTTCCGCGCTGCTGAGGGCGAACATGCGGCACGCCGGCGCGCTGCGCATCGATCATGTGATGGGACTCATGCGCCAGTTCTGGGTACCCGGTGGTGCGCGCCCGGACCGCGGCGGCTACGTCGCTTACCCCGTCGAAGACCTCTTTGCCGTGCTTGCGCTCGAAAGCGAGCGCAACCGCTGCATGGTCATTGCGGAGGATCTGGGCACGCTGCCCGAGGGGCTGCCGGAACGCTTGAGAGCGGCCGACATTCTGTCTTATCGACTGCTCTATTTTCAGCGCGACGCGGATGGCGCCTTCAGTGCTCCGGCGGAGTATCCGGCGCAGGCGCTCGCTGCCGTCAGCACGCACGATCTGCCGCCGCTACGGGCATACTGGCTCGGCCGCGACATCGATCTCCGCACGCGTCTTCAGCTTTATCCGGAAGAGGCGCTGCGCGAGCGCCAGTTGGTCGATCGCGCCCAGGCGCAGGCCCGGCTGCTGGTCGCGCTCGAGCGCGAGGGTCTGCTGCCGCCCGGCATCACGGCGCATCCGCCCTCCGCCCCCGATATGGGCGTTGAACTCATGCTGGCGGTGTACCGTTTCCTCGCGCGCGCGCCGAGCTGGCTCCTCATGGTGCAGCCGGAGGATGTCTTCGGTCAGCTCGAGCAGATCAATGTGCCGGCGACGACGGTCGCGCAGTATCCCAACTGGCGCCACCGCCTCGCCGTCGCGCTGGAAGACTGGCGGGGAGACGCACGATACACTCAAGTTGCCGCAATCCTTGCGCCCGAGCGCGGTAGGCTGCCCGCGACGCTGGAGCGGCCGCAACGCATCGAGACGCGCATTCCCGATGCCACGTATCGTCTGCAGTTCCACCACGCGTTTACGTTCGCGCAGGCGGCCGAACTCGTGCCGTACCTGGCCGAGCTGGGCGTCAGTCACTGCTACGCGTCGCCTTATTTCAACGCGCGTCCCGGAAGCGCCCACGGTTACGACATCGTCGATCACAACGCTTTCAATCCCGAAATCGGCGGCGCCGCCGATTTCGAGCGTTTCGTGGAGGCGCTGCACCGCCATGGCATGGGACAGATCCTCGACATGGTACCGAACCACATGGGTATCATGGGTTCGGACAACGCCTGGTGGCTCGACGTCCTGGAAAACGGCCCGGCGTCGGAGTTCGCGGCCTATTTCGACATCGACTGGGAATCGCCGCAGGCCGCGCTGCGCGGCAAGGTGCTCGTGCCGGTATTGGGCGACCATTACGGCGCGGTACTCGAGGGTGGCGAGCTGGAACTGCGCTTCGACGCCGGCAGCGGAGCGTTCAGCATCTGTTATCACCAGCACCGTTTTCCAGTCGACCCGGCCGAGTATCCGCGTATCCTCGCATCAAATCCGCACCGGCTGGAACAAAGGCTCAAGGACCAGGCAAGTGTCGCCGCGGAATTCAAGGCGCTCACCACGGCATTCGGGCATTTGCCCGCGCGCAGTGCGGCCGGGCCGGATGCAGTGACGGAGCGGCAGCGCGACAAGGAAGTGCACAAGCAGCACCTCGCCCGCCTGTGTCAACGCAGCGTCGAAGTTGCGTCCTTCATCGAGGAGACGGTGCGGGAGTTCAATGGCACGGCCGGACGATCCGAGACCTACGAACCGCTCGACCGGTTGCTCGAGTGCCAGGCCTACCGGCTCGCGTACTGGCGCGTCGCATCCGACGAGATCAATTATCGGCGGTTCTTCGACATCAACGATCTCGCGGCGCTGCGCATCGAGGACGAGCGCGTGTTCGAGTCCACGCACCGCCTGCTTTTCCAACTGCTCGAAGAGGGCAAGATCGAAGGCGTGCGCATCGATCATCCGGACGGACTGCACGATCCGCTGCAGTATCTGCAACGCCTGCAGGAACGGGCAGGCGGCGGCGTGCTGCCGGCGCCCGGTGACAACGCGCCGGCGCGGCCGCTCTATCTCGTGATCGAAAAAATTCTCGCCGACTTCGAGCGTCTGCCTGAACACTGGCCGGTATACGGAACCACCGGATACCGCTTCGCCAATCTGGTGAATGCGCTCTTCGTCGATGCGTCGGCCGAGTCGCGCTTCGACCGCATCTACGAAGCGTTCATCCGCGAAAGAGTGGACTACGACACGCTCCTCTACCGGGCGAAGCGCCTCATCATGGGGACGGCACTGGCCGCGGAACTGAACGTGCTCGCGAACCGGCTCGTGCGCATTGCGCGCGCCGACCGCCATACGCGCGACTTCACGTTGAACTCGCTGCGCGAGGCGCTTGCGACCGTAGTCGCCTGTTTTCCGGTTTACCGCACTTACATACGCGACGAGGTAGCCGCGGAAGACCGGCGCTACATCGAGTGGGCGATCGCGGTCGCGCGACGCCGCGGCACCACGGTGGAGGCGGACGTCTTCGAATTCGTGCGCCGTGTGCTGTTGCGGGAAATTGCGGCGGAGGACACCGATCCGCGCCGCGCGCCGTTGCGCGATTTCGTGATGCGCTTCCAGCAATTCACTTCCCCGGTTGCGGCCAAGGGCATGGAAGATACCGCGTTTTATCGCTATAACCGGCTGGTGTCGCTCAATGAGGTCGGCGGCAATCCGCGCTGCTTCGGCCTTTCGCTTTCGGCGTTTCATCACGCCAGTCTCGATCGCGCGCGATACTGGCCGCACACCCTGCTCGCGACGTCCACGCACGACAACAAGCGCGCGGAGGATGTGCGCACGCGCATCGATGCCATATCGGAATTTCCCGACGAATGGTGGACGCGCCTGCAGCGCTGGCGGCGCATCAATCGCCGGCGCAAGCGCCAGGTCGAAGGCGCCGCGGCCCCTTCGGCCAACGACGAATATCTGCTCTATCAGACGCTGGTCGGTACCTGGCCGTTGGGCGAGGTAAGCGAAGAGACGCTCGGGCCGTATCGCGCCCGCATCGAAGCCTACATGCTCAAGGCCGCGCGCGAAGCAAAGGTGCACACAAGCTGGACCACGCCGAAGGAACAGTACGAATCAGCCCTTCGCAGTTTCATCGCCGAGACGCTTTCGCGTCCCGAACGCAATCCCTTCATCGCGGATTTCATGCCGTTTGCCGCGCGCGTTGCACGCATCGGCATGTTCAGCAGCCTGTCGCAGGTCGCGCTCAAGATCGCGTCTCCCGGCGTGCCTGACTTCTATCAGGGCAACGAGCTGTGGGACGATAGCCTCGTCGATCCGGACAATCGCCGCCCCGTAGATTACGCGCGGCGCCGCGAAATGCTGCAAGCATTGAAGCAGCGCTTCGCATGCGATCCCGGCCGCCAGACCGAGGAAGCGCGGCGGCTCGTGGAACGCATGGAGGACGGTGCCATCAAGCTCTACGTCACCTGGCGCGGACTGGCGCTGCGACGCGAACGGCGCGCATTGTTCACGCACGGGGAGTATCTTCCGATCGAAACGCGCGGCGAACACGCCGACAGAGTCTGCGCTTTCGCCCGCACGGACGGTGAGCAGACCGCGATCGTGGTGGCGCCGCGGCTCATCGGCCGGCTCGCGCTGGACTCAGGTGCGCCGTTGGGCATGGCGGCGTGGAGGGATACCGCCATCGCAGTGCCGAAACGCCTGGCGGGACGTTATCGCAACATCTATACACAGGAAGAGATTCGCCTGGACGAAGACCTGCCGCTGCCGGTAGCGCGCTTGTTGAACGTCTTTCCGGTGGCGCTGCTCGCCCCGGCGTGCACTCCGCTATGACGATGGCTTAGCGCGCAGCGGCCGCGGGGAACTTTTTGCCGAAACGGTGCCCCAAAAATCAGCGCGCTATCATCCGTTCGGGCCCTCAACGCCGTTTGATCGCCCGGACTGTAGCAGAGATAAACAGGACGGATCGCCCGCATCGGACGCATCCGGAGCATAATGCAGTGATCGGTTCCATTTGCCTCGACTGTCGCACGTTTTTCAGCAAGGGATTTTCAGAAGCGGTCATCATGAAGTGGCTCCATGAGGCGTGGCGCGCCAACGATCTGTACGACTGGGCCGTAGCCGGACTGTTGCTGGTTGCGGCGATGCTCGCCCTCGCGGCGGTACGCTACGTCGCGGTGCGCGTCATCGCGGCGTTCGCGAAGCGGACCATCACGGAACTCGACGACCACATGGCCGAGGTCGTCGCCCGCACGCAGCTCTGGCTGCTTTTTCCGCTCGCGATTTACGCCGGCGCCTCTGCCCTCGAATTGCCCGCGAAGATCGAACGACTGATCGAATTCGTGGTGCTCGTCGCGCTGCTGCTGCAGGTGGTGCTGTGGATCAACAACTTCATCGGTTTATGGCTCGGGCGCCAGGTCGAGAAGCGCCGCGGCGTGGACGGCGAGGGCGTGACTGCGCTGACGCTGCTCGGATTCGCCGCGCGGGTGGTGGTGTGGGCGCTCATGCTGCTGCTGATCCTCGATCAGCTCGGCTTCGATATCACCGCGCTCGTGGCGGGCCTCGGCATCGGCGGCGTAGCGATCGCGCTCGCCGTACAGAACGTCCTGGGTGACCTCTTCGCTTCGCTCTCCATCGTGCTGGACAAGCCTTTCGTCGTCGGGGATGTCATCGCAGTCGATGACATGATAGGCCCGGTAGAGTATATCGGCCTGAAGACGACCCGGGTGCGGAGTCTGAGCGGCGAGATGATCATATTCGCCAACAACGATCTGCTGAAAAGCCGCATCCGCAATTACAAGCGCATGTACGAACGGCGCGTGGTATTTTCAGTGCAGGTCACCTATGACAC
>DATFGD010000013.1:0-6339 GCA_035249725.1 Burkholderiales bacterium | reverse complement strand
ACCGTGCGGGCGCAGGCGGAGTGATCGGCGCGGACATCGTGGCCAAGGCGCCTCCCGACGGCTACACGGTGCTGCTTGGAACGCCCGCTGAGACTGCGATCCTGCCGCACATGCAAAAGATGCCGTATGACTCGCTGCGGGATTTCGCTCCGGTATCGCTCGCTACGGCGTCGCCGCTGATCCTCGTCGTGCATCCGTCGCTGCCGGTGAAGTCGGTGAAAGAGCTGATCGCTTTTGTCAGGGCGCGCCCCGGACAGTTGAGCTACGGCTCCGCCGGCACCGGCGGTGTCCATCACCTTGCGGCCGAGCAGCTCAAGACCACCTACAAGCTCGACATGGTGCACGTGCCGTACAAGGGCGTGGGTCCCGTGATTCCGGATCTCATCGGTGGCCACATCCCGATGACGTTCTCCAGCATGCCGCCGTCGATGCCTCACGTGAGATCGGGCAAGCTGCGGGCGCTGGGGGTTGCTGCCACCAAGCGTTCGCCGGCCGCTCCGGAAGTGCCGACGATGTCGGAGGCGGGCGCGCCCGATTTCGTCGCCACGAATTGGTTTGCGTACTTCGTACCGGCGGGCACGCCTGCCGCCGTCATCGGCACGCTCAACGCGGCGATCAACCGCGCGTTGAAGCTGGAAGACGTGAAGGCGAAACTCATCCCGCAGGGATTGGAGACACTCGGCACCACGCCGGAGGAACTCGGTAAATTCGTGCGCGAAGAGAGCGGGAAGTTCGCGAAGCTGATCAAGGCCTCCGGTTTGAAGGCGACCGACTAACGAGCGTCGTAGAAATGACTGACGCCGCTCCGCCCTCACCCCCGCCCCTCTCCCGCATTGCAGGCGAGGGGAGATTTGTGGTGAGAGGGTTGTCAACCATTTGCACGAGGGTCAATAGGGCGGTCGCCGGGAGTCACCGAGTGCGTGCACCCTTGCGCCGAGCGGATGCTGTGCCCAGTTTTTTCAGATCGATGGCGCCGATCTGCGACAGCACCGTCGCAAGGTCGTAATAAACGGTTTCCGCCCGGAGACGGCTGCCGCGAAATTCCCAAAGGACGCAGGCGCGCACCTTAACTTTTTTTCCGGTCGGCGGGATGCCGAAGAACGGGCCGCGGTGGGTGCCACGCCACTCGTTTTCCGTGACAACGTAGTGGGTTCCCTCGGCAACGATTTTTCTGACCCGCACCTTGAAATCCGGAAAGCCGCGCCACTGCTGCAGATAGCGATCCGCGACCGCCTTCGGACCGACGAACGGCTTCGGAGAGATGTTGACGGCACAGATGCAATCCTTGGTCATTCCGGCGAGCAATCCTTCCAGATCCTGCGTGCTCTCCTGCAGGATGTGCTCGCGTATGACTTTGCGGCGCGCATTCCTCAATGCTGTATCCACTGTATTCATGCCTCCCTGCGGCGATATGGCGTCTGTATCATAATCATAACAGGGGGCAGATCACGGTTTCGGAGCGGATCAAGCCGCTCCGCTTGATTGAACCGCACAGGTTTATTTCAATTGAATGGAGACACAGATGGCAATCGTAAGACCCAAGGAGGCCTACCATCAACGCACGAGCGAGGACATGAACAAGCATCTTCGCGTCCCGGAATGGAATTTGCGGCAGAAAATGGCCTTGTCGTGCCGGATGCTCGCAGATGAAGGTCACGAATCTGCGCTGGCGGGGCAGATCACCGCTCGCGGAGAAAAGCCCGGCACCTATTGGATGCTGAGCTTCGGTCTCGGTTTCGACGAGGCGCAGGCAAGCAACATC
The DNA here is from genome assembly GCA_035249725.1 of Burkholderiales bacterium. Lineage (GTDB taxonomy): Bacteria > Pseudomonadota > Gammaproteobacteria > Burkholderiales > SG8-41 > DSOT01. The sequence continues at coordinate 4,577 of DATFGD010000013.1, read as the reverse complement.
GTGCTGTGCGATGACGATCTCAACCTCCTGGAAGGTGACGGCATGGTAAATCCGTCGAACAGATTCCACCTGTGGATTTACCGGCACCGCCCCCAGGTGAACGCCATCATCCACACGCATCCTCCGTACTGCTCGGCGCTCTCGTTGCTCGGTGAGCCGCTCGTTGCTGCACATATGGACACTTCGATGTTCTACGACGACTGCGCGTTTTTAGCGGAGTGGCCGGGCCCGCCGATCGGCGACGAGGAAGGCCAGCTCATACACGAAGCGCTCGGTGATAATCGATCCATCCTGCTCGCGCACCACGGACAGTTATGCGCGTGCTCGACCATCGAGGAAGCAGCCGTTTTGTCGGTCTTTATCGAGCGGGCGGCACGCATGCAACTCCTGGCGCGCGCAGTGGGGAAGATCAAAGAACTCAAGCCGGAGGCAGCTAAGGAAGCGCATGACTATCGGCTCCAACCCAAGGCCGTAGGTGCGACATTCCACTATTTCGCTCGGCGCGCGTTGCGGAAGCACTCGGAGGCACTCGAGTAGAACCGTCTAAGCGCGCGCGTAATTAGTTCGGCACAATCACGAGGCGATCGACGCCGGCAGCATTCATCTCGCGCTGGAGCTATTCGGGCCCGAGAGGCTCGGCGCGATGCGGGCGCGTGCCGGCGCCCAAGGCCTTCTTGTTGCACCTTCCAAGCCCATCGGCGTAGTATAGGCCTAATTACCGGCCAACAGAGCGGCAACGGAATGGCGACTGTAAACATAATAATATGAATATAAGCATCATTTATGCCACATAAACCGGCCATAAGACCGGTCAAATCACCGGCCAAGGATCGCGGAGAACACGTCAGCAGCATGGAACCGTTGCTTCTGTCGGAGGGTTCCAGGCATCGACCGGCGTTGATGGATCTGTCCATAGACCTGGCTGCCAAAGCATCCGGCTTCCGAAGAAGCCTTCCGCAGGGTGTTCTGGCGGCACTGGCACGCCTGGTGCGGGCGATGAACTGCTACTACAGCAATCTCATCGAGGGGCACGATACCCACCCGATCGATATTGAGCGGGCCCTCAAGAACGATTACAGCAAGGATGAGAAGAGGCGAAACCTTCAGATTGAAGCCAAAGCCCATATTGCCGTTCAGGAATGGATCGACAATCGGGCATTGCGCGGGCGGGAGATTACACAAGACGCAGCTTGTGAAATCCACCGGCGCTTCTGCGAGCTCCTGCCGGACAAGTTGTTATGGATCGAAGACCAGGAGAGCGGGAAGAAAATCCGTGTGTTGCCCGGCAAGCTTCGTGACCGCGATGTAAAAGTGGGCAGGCATGTGCCCGTCAGTCCCGGCGCAGTTCCGCGCTTCATGCGGCGTTATGAGGAGGTATTCGGGCTGGTCGGGAAAGCCGAGGCGATACTGGCCACGGCGTCCATGCATCACCGCCTGCTGTGGATCCACCCTTTCCTTGACGGCAATGGGCGCGTGGCGCGGCTAATGTCGCACGCGCAATTTCTTTGTCTCCTGGACACCGGAGGCGTGTGGTCGGTCGCGCGAGGTTTGGCCCGCAGCGTGACGCGATACAAAGAGCTGCTCGCAAACTGTGATGAGCGGCGCCACAACGATCTGGACGGACGCGGCAATCTGAGCGAAGAGGCGCTTGCGGATTTTACGCGATACTTGCTCGAAACCTGTCTGGACCAGGTGAACTTCATGGAAGGGCTGATGCAGCCAGACAGGCTACGGGCCCGGCTGCTGGTGTGGGCCGAAGAAGAGGCGAGGCTCGGCAAGCTGCCGCAACGAGCCGGCCAACTGCTGGATGCGATCCTGTATCGAGGCGAATTGCCTCGCGGAGAGGTCACGACCTTGCTTGGCATTCCTGAACGCTCGGCAAGACGGATCACGAGCGAACTCCTGCAGCAGGGCGTACTCGTCTCAGAGTCCACCCGGGCTCCGATCAAGCTTGCCTTCCCGGCTGCGTTGGCCTCCCGTTGGATGCCCGGCCTGTTCCCTGAAAAGCCAGCCTGAAACTCCGGGAGTAGCGTTCCTTTCTGCAATAATAGAACGTGCTTTCAGAGTCGGAAAAGACAGTTCCGATAGGAGTGAATCATGCAAATCGTGCCCTCCGGCAACGTGATTGGTGCGGCAATCAAGGGCATCGATCTTGCCCAGCCGCTGTCGGTAGCAGAATTCACGCGGATCGAGGCGGCGTTCAACGAGCATGCTGTGCTCTCTTTTCCGGAACAGCAGCTCGACGAGCCACAGCTCATCGCGTTCGCGCGCCGCTTCGGCGAGGTGGAACGAATTTTTCTGACGCACTACGCGCATCCCAACTATCCTGAAATCATGTTCGTATCCAACATCAGGGAGAACGGGCGCGACATCGGGCATGCGGACGCCGGCAGCGTCTGGCATACCGATATGTCGTATACGGCACGCCCGCCACGGGCGACCTTGCTCTATGCGCTCGAAGTGCCGTTCGAAAACGGCCTTGCACTGGGCGATACGCTTTTTTCGAGTGCCGCTCATGCATATGACAGTTTGCCGCGGGACAAACAGCAGCGTATCGCAAAGCTGCGCGCGATCCATCAAGTCGCCGGCCGACGGGCGCGCACCGGCACGGGGCAGGCCGACCAGGGGCTACGTCGCGAACAGCCAGCAGTGTCTCATCCGGTAGTCCGGACTCATCCGTACACGGGGCGGAAATGCCTCTATGTGAGCAAGGGCGAGTGCGAAGGTATAGAGGGCGTGCCGAAGGATGAAGCGCTTGAGCTGATCGATGAACTGGCCGAACGCATCGTCGATCTGAAGTTCCGGCACGTCCATCGCTGGCAAGTGCACGACTTGCTCATGTGGGATAACTGTACGGTGCAACATTTAGCCTCGTTCGACTACCACTGGCCGAAACACCGGCGGTTGATGCACCGTGTTACCGTGGGCGGCACGATGCCGATGTAGCGCGCTCTATCTCTCCTGCGCACGTGAGACTCTGCCGGCGCGCAGCCTGGGCAATCAGCGATCATAGAGATCTCGCAGCTTCACCCAGGCCATCGTATGGGCTTGCCCCGCCTCGTCGCGGCCCTTGGGAACGAGATCGAGGTAGTGGTACGCGGTGTTCATCATGTCGAGGCCACGGCCGTAGGTCGAGTACGTGCGAAAAACCGCGCCGCTCTCGTCCTTCGCGAATACGCTGATGCCGGGCATGTCCGAAGGGGTCATGTTAAGGACGACACCTCTGCTCCTGAACGACGACAGCTTGGCGAAGTTGTAGGTGGCCTCGCCGCGGGCCAAGGCGTCGGGCCTGAACGAGACTTCGAAGTCGTAGTTGAAATCCGATTCGTCCGACGATACCCACTTGAACGTCCAGCCGAGGCGCTTGGCGAAGCCTTTGAGCTTGGCGAACGGCGCGCGCGAGATGGCGGCGAAGGCGACGTCGCGTGCCCGCAGGTGGGCGGTGATGCCGTTGAAGTTGTCGGCCCAGAACGAGCAGCTTTTGCAGCCGACATCCCATTCCGGCGCGAACATGAAGTGGTAGACGACGAGCTGGCTTCGATCGCCGAAGAGCTGCGCCAGCGTCTCGCGCCCGTTCGGCCCGTCGAACGAGTAGTCCTTATCGATGCGCAGCCACGGCAGCGCACGGCGCTCCGCGCTGAGCTGGTCGCGCATGCGCGTAAACTCCTTCTCCTTGGCCAAGAGGCGCTTGCGCGCTTTCAGCCATTCGTCCTTCGAAACGACTTCGTGCGTTGTCATGCCATCTCCTTCTGCTGTATTGATCACGCACACAGGTTAGCTTTCAGCGGCGGCGGACCGTGAGTAACAACTGTGACGCGTTTCGGCGGGCCCGTTCGCCGGGGTAGGATGCGGCATGGATTCGCTCGTCACGGCCGCAGCGCGGGCACTCAAGGCAGGCGACCCCTTGAGCGCGCTCAAGCGGATCTCGCTACGGGACGATCCGCCCGCGCTCGCCCTGCGCGGGATCGCCATGGCTCAGCTCGGCGAGTTTGCGAAAGCGAAGGCCCTCTTGCGGCGCGCGGAGCGTTCGTTCGGTCCGCGGGAGCGCGTGGCGCGCGCACGATGCGTCACGGCTGAAGCCGAGGTGGCGCTCGCCGCGCGCGATCTCCGATGGCCGACGCACGCGCTCGATGAGGCCCGGCGCACGTTCGGTGCGCGAGGCGATCATGACAACGCACTTCACGCCGCGCTCCTTCAGATCCGCCGCCTGCTCCTGCTCGGCCGGGTGTCCGAAGCAGGCGACGCGCTCGACAAGCTCGACCTCCACGCGGCTCCGGACATGCTGACAGCGAGGGCGGAGCTCGTCGCCTTCGAGATCGCGCTGCGCCGCGGCCGCACCGCACCCGCTCGGGCGGCGCTTGTCCGCGCCCGGGCCGCCGCGGATCGTTCGGGCATCGACCCGCTCTGCTCAGAAGTCGAGCGCGCCGAGTGTACGCTTGCGCTTCCGGTGGCACGGCTCATCGCGCGAGGCGAGGCGCGGCCGCTCGTGCTGGCGGAAGTCGAGACGGTGCTCGCCTCGCAGCACCTGATCGTGGACGCGTGTCGCCGGGTCGCACGCTCGGAGCGGCGTGAAGTGC
>DATFGD010000012.1:0-4844 GCA_035249725.1 Burkholderiales bacterium | reverse complement strand
GTACCATTTCACTGCGGTCGGATCCGAACGCATGCGGCAAAGTCTCGAATCGATAATCCTCTTCGACCGCATCCACCATCAGGTAGGCGGGTACGCCGGAAAGCGGCATCAGGAACTTTTGGAACGCTGCAAAGCCCGCTTCGTCGTTTTTGAACACCCGGCAATCGGCTATGCGCCGCGTGCGCCAGTGCGCCGCAGTGACCTGCTCGGCCGATACGCAGATCAGTATCTTGTCAGACATTCTTAGAATTTGAGCTTGCCCAAAATATCATACACCGGCGACAGCACCGACCACATGATGAGCGCCAATATCACGCCGAGTCCGAGTGTGAGCGCCGGCTCCATGAACTTGAGCAGCTTGTCCACGGATTCGCGGACATCGCGGCTATAGAAATAATTGATGTTGTTGAGAGCCGTATCCAGCGCGCCGGTATTCTCTCCGACGTGCAGCATCCGCACGACCAGCGGCGGGAACATGCCGAGATTGCGGAACGCTTCCGAGAGGTTTTCTCCCGCGGAGATTTGCTGGCCTGCTCGCATTACACCGTCCGCGATCACGCGATTGTCGACGATCGCTTCGCAAGTCCTGAGCGCATCGAGCACGGTGATGCCGGACTGGTACATGAGCGCAAAGAAATTCGCGAAGCGCGCCAGGATAATCTTCTGCAGGATGGGGCCGGTTACCGGTGCGCGCAGTTTCGCATAGTCCCAGAAGTATGCCGCCGCGGCGCTCTTTCTGACCGCGTAAAGCACTCCCACCACGGTGACCACCGGCAGGCCGACGAGCACCGGCCAGTATCCGACGACGATGTCGGACGCAAAAATGAGGATCTGAGTCTGCAACGGCACCGCTATGCCCATCGACTTGAGGAGCGTCACCACCTGCGGAACCAGAAAGACGAGCAGGAATGCGATGACCCCGATCACGACCGCAAGCACCATGGCAGGATAGATGAGGAGCCGCTGGGTCTGCGACGCGAGTTCGTCCTGCCACTTGAGCGCGGAGGCAAGGCTCTCAAATACCTCCGGCATCCGGCCGGTCTGTTCACCGGCCTTCACCAGGCTGACAAACACGTTGTCGAAGATCTCCGGATGTGCAGCCATGCACTGAGAGAGGACTTTGCCGCCTTCCATGTCCTCGGTCATCGCCGTCAGCACTTCGCGAAACCGCGGATGATCGATGGTATCGCGCAGATCGCGCAGCCCATCGATCAACGGGATGCCCGACCGGTTCATCTGTTCCATGTCGAAACAGAAATTGATGAGGTCCTGGCGGGTGATCCGGCCGCCGACGCCGAAGGAGGTCGCCTTTTCATCGATCGGGCGGTAGGTGATGAGGTCGAGCCCCATGCGCCGCAGCCGCAATTCTAGATCGACCTCGTTTACCGCATCCAGCGTGCCGCGCGCCGGCCGTCCTCCTCTATCGACTGCCTTGTACTTGAAGGTGGACACTCAGCGTGGCCCGTTGACACGGTAGAACGGCGTAAGACAAGGGTGCTCGTCGATTCCGCAGTGACAAGGCATGGCGCGCCGGTTAATCGTGCCGACCCGTGAGGTCCACGGCGCGCGCCATCTCGGCAAGGCTGGTTGTCCCATCCGCCACACGCCGGAGACCCTCTTGCGCGAGCGGTCTGAACTCGTTGGCCACGGCGGCCGCGCGCAGCTCCCGCGCCGTTGCACCACGCGCGACGAGTTCGTCCATCTCGCTATTCATGACGAGCAATTCCATGATTGCGGTGCGTCCCCGGTATCCCTTGCCGTCGCAGTACTTACAGCCCACGGCTCGATACAGCTTGGCGATGCTGTCGCCCGCTTCCGCCAGCAGCAGCCGTTCTTCCGCGGCTGGCGCATAGGCTTCCTTGCATTGCGGGCACAGCACGCGTACCAGGCGCTGCGCAATGACGCCGATGATATTGCCGGCCATGATGGCGGGCTGGATGCCGATGTCGAGCAGCCGAGGAAACGCGCCGAGCGCCGAGTTGGTGTGCAACGTGGTGAACACCTGGTGGCCGGTCATTGCGGCACGAAACGCCATTTCGGCCGTCTCCCTGTCACGCACCTCGCCCACGAGGATGATGTCGGGGTCCTGGCGCATGATCGAGCGTATGCCGTTTGCAAAATCCATGCGGGCGACTTCGTTCACGGAAGTCTGGCGCATGAGCGTCAACGGATACTCCACCGGGTCCTCCAGCGTCATGATATTGACCGTCTCGTCGTTCACCTGCGCGAGCAGGGAATAGAGCGTCGTGGTTTTGCCGCTGCCAGTGGGCCCGGTGACGACCAGTATGCCTTCAGGACGCGCCAGCATGAGCCTGAGCCGGGCGAGCGTCGCTGTGCCGAGGTTCATGCGCTCCAGGCTGATGATGGATTTCTCGCGATCGAGCACGCGCAGCACGACGTTTTCGCCGTAGATCGTAGGCTGGGTTGAGACGCGGAAATCGACCTGCCGCCCCGACAGCGTGAGGGAGAGCCGCCCGTCCTGCGGCGCGCGCGTTTCGGCGATGTTCATGTCGCTCACGACCTTGAGCCGCACCGTGATCCCCGGCATGAAACTCTTGTGCAGGCTGCGCACCGTTTCGAGCACGCCGTCGATCCGATAGCGTATGCGCATGAATGCATATTCCGGCTCGAAGTGGATGTCGGACGCGCCGCGTTTCACGGCGTCGACCAGCAGCGCGTTCACGAGGCGCACCATCGGCTGGGTGTACTCGTCGCCCCCCACCTGCAGGCTCTCGTAGTCCACTTCCCCGGTCTCGATCTCGTGCAGGATGCCGTCGACGGATAACTCGTAACCGTAGAACTGGTCGATGAAGTTTTCGAGCTGGGCTTCGCTCGCAAACTGCGTCTTGACCTCGATGCCGGATCCCAGCATTGCCCGCAGTTGATCCATCGCGACGACGTTGAAGATTTCGGGCGTGGCGATGGTGAGCACGTGCTCCATCGGGTCGTAGGCAATCGGCAGTACGCGATTGCGGCGGGCGAATTCCTGCGGCACCATCTTGAGTGCCTCGGAGTCCGCCACGACCTGCGTGAGATCGATGGACTCCTGGCCGATGGTCCGCGCCATGATGTCGCGGATCGCGGTTTCGGTGACGAACCCCAACCGCACCAGCAGCCGTCCGATGGGGACGCTGCTGCGCCGCTGTTCGGCCAGCGCAATTGCAAGCTGGTCGCTGCTGAGCAGTCCCTGCTGTACCAACAACTCGCCGAGCCGCAGTTTCTTGCGCAGTTCGGCCATGCCTACTCCACCCGCGCGGCCAGGGCGATGATGCGCTCGCGGGCGCGGGCGGGATCGAAGTTGACCTGGGGCCGGGCGGATGCGAGCTCTACGGCGCGGCGATAGAAATCGACCGCGAGTCGGGGCTGGCTGATGTGTTCGAGCCCGACAGCCAAGTTGTAGGCGTAGTCGGGATTGTCGGGTTCGAGATGATGCGCCTGGAAGTAAGCCTGCTGCGCCTGTGCCCACAACGACCGGTCGGCGTAGAGGTTGCCGAGCGTGAAGTAGGTGTACGCCGTGGGTTCCCGGGCGATCAGCTGCTTCAAATACGACTCGGCCGCGATCGGGTCGGCGCGCCCCGTGAGGCCGATGAGACCCGACTGTGCGAGCGCGTGCCGCGGGTCGCTCTCGAGTATCGATCGATAGTGCCTGACAGCGTCATCGGGCCGGCCCTCGCGCAGGGCGATGGCGGCCAGTCCCAGCAGCGCATCGGTGTTTCTGGGCTCGGACCGCAGTATCTCGGAATAGAGCTGAGTCGCGCGCTCCAGTCTGCCGGCTGCGAGCGCTTCGTAGGCTTGGGTCAGCAGCGGATTCACACTCGGAGCTGCATCGCCGCGCTTAACCACGATAGCTTCGGGCGGTGCCGGCTCGGGCGTTACGGCAGGCTTCACCGCGACTGCTTTAGGGGGCGGCGGTGCGGGGGCCGCTTCCGGAAGCGAATCGGCTGTCAGCGCTACGGGGGCGGACTGTTGCGTCACAGCGGAGGATTGAATCAGCGCGGCGGCTGGAATCGGCTGCACGGCTGCGGGCGGCGCGGGCGACGGCGTTTCGGCGATTCGCGGCGGTACCGCCAGCGCTGGTGTGGGGCGGAGTAGAAAGCCGGGGTGAAAAATCTGCAAGTACACGTACGCGCCAAAGCCGACCGCGAACAGCGCCGCGACGGCGCCGAAGATGACGACCGGACGGTCGCGCAGGTATGTGCCTACTCCTCGCTCCGCGTCCTGCCCCGCCTGCATGACTGCAGCGGCGCGTGCCGTATCGCTGCGATAGTAGCCGGGGGAGGTGTCCTGCCTCGCGGTCGCTTCGCGTTGATCTTCCTCGCGCAGCCGGGGTGAGGGCGTGTCCGCAGCCAGCAATTCCAGCGCGAGCGAAAGCTCAGGGCGCGACTCCGCAGAGGTCGCGACGGGGTCCGCCCGGGCTTCGCCTCGGTCCTTGGCGGCCTTTTCCAAGGCCTTCATCAAGAGACTCATCTTGCGGCGCCAGCCTTTTCCCCGGGCGGCGATTCCGGCTGCGGCAGGAAACGCTGGAAGGACCTGAGTTCGTCGCTCTCCAGCGATGGATTTGTCACGACGGTGGGCCGCAGGAACACCACGAGCTCGGTTTTTACCGCGCGCTCGTTGCGAAACGCGAAGAGATCCCCGACCTTGGGATCGTTGCCGAGCACGGGGACCTGGTCGCGGTCGCGTTGCACTTCATTCTGCATCAGCCCGCCGAGGATGACGGTCTGCCCGCTGCCGACCTGAAGCACCGACTCCATCTCGCGCGTTTGTATTTCGGGCACCTGGTTTCTCACACCCGCCGCAGCAAGCAGCGGGTTGGGGTCCTGGACGAAGCGCGTCACGCGCGA
>DATFGD010000011.1:0-5455 GCA_035249725.1 Burkholderiales bacterium | reverse complement strand
GGCAACAACGCGAGCGAAGCGATAAATGGATAAATGGGGCATGACCGGGCATGACCCCTTTATCCACAGAGAACGCTGCTGTCGAAAGTCGGTCTATAGATTGAGCTACGGCTATCTTTCGACCTGGTTCTTCAGGGCCGTTAAGCGTAACGTAAAATAACGCATCACCCAGGAGGAGGACCATAAAATGTTCACGCTGCGCAAACCCTGCCGCTTGCTCGCTGTGCTGGTCGGCATGACGCTGTGTCCGGCCCTATCTTTCGGTCAGGCGTCCGCCCTGCCGAACAAACAAGTCCGTATCGTCGTTCCCAATGCGGCGGCCGGTCCGAACGATTTGGTCGCTCGCGTGATCGGTCCCAAATTGAGCGAAACGATCGGGCAGAGCGTAATCGTGGAGAATCGTCCAAGCCCCAATGGCGTGATCGGTGCGGAATACGTTGCGCGCGCGGTTGCGGATGGCACCGTACTCGCGGTGGGCAACTCGGGCACGCATGCAGTCAATGCCACGCTCTACAAGAATCCGGCGTACGATCCCGTGAAGGATTTCGCGGCCATCAGCGAAGTCATATTCGGCAGCCTGGTGCTGGTCGCGCATCCCTCGGTCAAGGCCAATAATGTCCGGGAACTGATCGCCGAAGCGAAGGGCGCCCCCGGCAAGCTCAATATCGCGGTCGCCGGCGCCACGGGCGAGATCGCGGGCAATCTCATCAAGCTTCAGGGGAAAATCGACCTGACGAACATTCCGTACAAGGGCGGCACACCCGCGGTCGCGGCCGTCATGGCCAACGAATCGCAGTTGCTGCTGACGCTCTATTCCAGCCTCAAGGGACCGATTGACGCCGGCAAGCTGAAACCAATCGGTGTGACGGGCTCGCGGCGGCATCCGCAACTCCCCAACGTGCTGACGGTTGCGGAAGGCGGGCTCGAAGGCTACGAGGTGGAATTCTGGGTCGGGATTTTCGCGCCCGCGAAAACGCCTCCCGCGACGGTGCAAGCGCTCGGCCGGGAAGTCGTGCGCATCGTGAACTTGCCGGAAATCAAGGAGCGCTTTACGACGGTAGGCTTCGAAGTCGTGGGAAGCATGCCGGACCGGTTCTCTGAGCGGGTCCGGCGTGATACTGAAAAGTATCGCAAGACGATCGTCGAAACGCGGATGCAGCAGCTCGACTGATTCAGCGATTACAACTTGGGATCGGACCACCCTTTTCCTCAAGCCTGCTGCGAGCAGGCGGCGAGATGACTGGCGGGAAGAACCAACACACAGCCACTGACAATTGCGACAAATTCCAGGTAAAAATTACAGAGGGAGAGGGGTGACGGCGGACCATACTTCCGTCGCCGCACCCCAGCCACCGGACCGCACGGTCCTTCGTGGTGGCCTCAAATGCGACACCGCGCCTGATGCACGAGTTCACGAAAAATAGACGTCAGCGATACCTGGGCTGACGTAGCGCCGGATTCAGGCGGTCGAGGTCCGCCTGAACCTGTTCACGGCTGCGCTCGTATACGATTTCGCGTCCCATGGCGTTGCCCGCGTAGGCGAGTCCATTGCGCGTCGGACTGAGGGCGCATTTGACGCTGTGTACTCCTTCGCCGAGGACCACCTCTATCCGCTCGGCGCGCTTATTCAGCACGACAACGTCGAGGGTTTGCCCGCTCCCCGTGACACGCACTTTGATTTTTTCGTCGTTCATCGCTCATCTGTTCGGATTGATAAGGCGTGAGCATAGCAGACCGGTTTCTCCGAGTGATTGCTTGACTACAGAACGTTCGTTCTGTAGGGTACCGAACAATCGTTCTGTGAGGCCCGCATGCCGATCGATCCATCGTATCTTACGAAGCTGCAGGACTATTACGCCAAGCACAACGTGATTCCCTCCTATGCCACGCTGGGCAAGCTGTGGGGACTCTCCGCCAAGTCCTGGGTTTCGAATTACGTGAGCCGGTTCAAAGAGGAGGGCTACCTCAAGCTCGCCCCCGACAGACGGTTGGGACCCGGCCCGCGTTTCTTCGAGCGTCGGCTCGCGCGGTCGCCGATCCGGGCGGGCCTGCCGCACGCCGATCCGGAGGCGGGCTACGAAGTCGTCACGATCGACGGTTACCTGGTCAAGCAGCCTTCGAAAACGAGCTTGATCCGGGTCAAGGGCGATTCGATGATGGACGCGGGGATACTGGAGGGCGACCTGGTCGTGGTCGAACAGCAGCCCGCGGCAAATGTCGGCGATATCGTCGTCGCCATCGTCGATGACGAGTTCACCATCAAGTACCTGGAGCGCGAGCGCGGCAACTTCGTGCTCAAGCCGGCCAATAAAGCGTATCCCGTCATACGACCCAAGGGGAATCTGGAGATTTTCGGCGTGATGGTCGGTTTGGTGCGGCGAGTGGGGCGGCGCTGATTCGATTGCAGATGCTGAAGTCCAAATTCACCAATGACATAATATGCGGCAATCCACCGCCGCTATGGTAGAACATGGGTGATTCCGTTGACGCTCTCGTGCTCGATCTCCTCGAGTGGATCGGTCCGGATTCCAAGCCGTATCGAGAAGTGATAGAGGCCTGGCGCACATCCTGTCCGCGGCTGCCTGTTTGGGAAGATGCCAACGAACGCGGTTTCATAGAACACGGGTTGCAGGGCACCGAGACGATGGTCTCTGTATCGGCGTTGGGAGCGAAGTTCCTCGCAGAGCGCAGACAAATTATCGCGCACGATTGACCGCGTTCAGATCGCGGAACGTGATTGCTGTTCTGCCGGTCTCGTGTCCACGCTGAATGGGTGGGCGGTTCTTTCTCTCTTCCGCTATCGCACTTAATAATCAGGAGCAATGATCATGGATCTCGGCCTTGCGGGAAAGCGCACGCTTGTCAGCGGCTCAACGCTGGGAATCGGGCGGGCGATCGCTGAAGCGCTCGCGATCGAAGGCGCACACGTGATCGTCAACGGCCGCGATCCGAAGCGAGTAGAAACAGCCGTGCGCGAAATTTCTGCGCGCGGCGCGGTAACCGGATGCGCTGCCGACCTCTCGACAGCGGCAGGTACGAAGAGACTGGCCGACTTCGCAACGCAGGACGGGCCCGTGGACATCCTCATTAACAATGCGGGAATGTTCACCGTGAAGGAATTCTTCGCTATCGAAGACGCCGACTGGCAGGCGATGTTCGACCTCAACGTGATGAGCGCCGTGCGGCTTTCGCGCGCTGTAATGCCGCCGATGCTGACACGCGGCTGGGGACGCATCATCTTCATCGGCTCCGACCAGAGCTCGAAGCCGAATCCGTCGATGGCGCACTATGCGATGACCAAGACGGCGCTCGTGTCGATCGCGCGCAGCCTTGCCGAGCGCACGCGGGGCACGGGCGTCACGGTCAACACCGTGCAGGTGGCGCCGACGTGGACCGACGGCGTGAATGCGTTCATGCACCAGATGGCTTCGCTAGAGCAGTCCACCCCGGATGAGATGAGCGAGGCCTATTTCGCGGAGGGTGAAGGCCGCACGTCGCTCCTGCAGCGATGGGCGCGGCCCGAGGAAATCGCGGTGGTCGTCGCTTTTCTCTGTTCGCCCCTCGCGTCCGCCATCAACGGCAGCGCACCGCGCGCGGACGGCGGCATGGTCCGCTCATTGTTCTAAGATTCGATCGTTCCTCTGCTCGATCTACCTTGATGCTCGCGCGTCGCTCGCTGTGGCGCACGCAACGACATAGCGGTAACAAACTGTGACGTTTATCACCGACAAGCCGCGCAATGCGGTCTTGTGTGCACTATGTCATGGAACGATAGGGCCCGCATTCCCATGATGGCTGCTCCCGAAGTGGAGATTCTGCGCCATGATCTGGACTAACGACGATCTGCTGACTTTCGAGCTGGGCCCCGACAAGGAGCAGCTCTACATACACGGCGACCCGGCCGGACTTCGCCGGCTCGCCAAACTGCTGAACGAGCTTGCGGATGCGGCGGACCGGGGAGAGCTGCCGGAGGGACGTCTCCGAACCGACAACTGGGGTGGATACGGATTGACCGCGGAAACGCAGGAACCCTACGGCGAGTGCGTCAATAACGTATTGATCTACGGCTGGACCGACAGAACGGGGTCGAAGTTTCAGCGAAGCTTGTAATCGGTGTCGTAAGGGAGGGTTGCATGAATGCTGAAAACGGCCTGCGCGCCGCTACGGCTGGAATCTACGTGGCTGCGGCTTCAATAGTTCTATTTTCAATGGTCCTCGCCTACGCGTACAGTTAGACGCAGGACCGGCGTTTCGCAACACCTACTGCAAAACTATCGAGGCGGCAATCTGACGGGCGTGGCAGCAAGGAGAGCGCTTAAGGTAGTCGGCTCGACGGGCTTGACCAGATGTGCGTTAAACCCCGCTTCGCTCGACTTGCGTTTGTCCTCTTCCTGTCCCCAACCGCTTACGGCATAAATCGTAATCTCTTTGCCCCACGGGGCCTGTCGCATCGCCCGGCATACCTCATAGCCGCTCATTCGGGGCAAGCCGAGATCGAGCAGTACTATGTCGGGTTTCGATTGTTCCGCCTTCTCGAGCGCTTCGGCGCCATCGTGAGCGGTGTACACTTCATTGCCTTCCAGCCGGAGGAACATGGCAAGGAAGTCGGCGACGTCGCGGTTGTCCTCGACCACGAGAATACGGCGGGCAGTCGCCTTACTTGCCGGTGCGGTATCGGGACGCCTTGAATACTCCGCGGGTGCCTTATCGTCGAGTGCCGGCAGCCGCACGATGAATTGGCTGCCCCTTCCCGGGCCCTCACTGTGCGCTTCGATCGTGCCGCCTTGCATCTGCACCAGCGCCCGGCTCAGCGCCAGCCCGAGCCCAAGACCGCCCGCCGTCGCATCACTCGGTGCCGTCGCCTGCCAGAACATCTCGAAAACATGCGGCAGGTGATCCGGTGAGATGCCGATGCCTGTGTCTTTTATGCATACGATGACGTCGGCCCCGTCGCGCTTCGCCATGACCGAAATGCGTCCGCCTTTGTCCGTGTACTTGCACGCATTGCTGATCAGATTCGAGAATACTTGTACGAGCCGTACCGGGTCGACGTTGAAATGCACCGGTTCGGATGGAAGCGATACGACCAGCTCGTGCCCGACTTGTGGATTGATCATGTCGAGGCTTTGCTGAATGACGGCCGACAGGGTGGCGCGCTGCAAGCGCAGATCGAGTTTCCCCTGGCTGATACGGGCGACGTCAAACAGGTCGTCGATGACGCGCGTCATATGGCCGACCTGCCGGGCGATCATTCTTCTTACGTCCTGAAGCTGTGGATCGGGCGGGCAGCGCAGGTTCAGAATCTCCACACCGCTCCGGATTGCGCCGAGCGGATTGCGCAGTTCGTGCGCCAGCATCGCCAGGAATTCGTTCTTGCGGCTGTCGGCGTAGCGCCACTCGCGTGCCGACTGTTCAGCGCGCATGCGCGCGGTGATGTCGACGTTGATACCCATCA
>DATFGD010000010.1:0-2826 GCA_035249725.1 Burkholderiales bacterium | reverse complement strand
TCGTCGGGCACGATCTCGAGTTCACTGGTGTCGATGGACGAGTAACGCGGCATGAGAACGCGCACATCGTGGCCGTTGCCGTGCAGGAAGGCCGACAGTGCGCCGCAGACGTCCGCAAGGCCCCCGGTCTTGGCGAGCGGCGTGATTTCGGACGTGGCAAGGCAGATGTTCAGCGGTGCTCCCTGCGGTGCGGACCTTTTCTGTCGGGCCATCGGCAGCGGGCTCAGGCGTGTTCCGCGAGATATTTCGGCAGCATTTCCCGCCAGGTCACCCAGTTGTGGTGGTAGCTGGGTCCCCAGGGATCGACCCTGTTCGGGATTCCTTTCGCACCAAGCACCTGGGCCATGCGCCAGGACTCGCCGATATCCTCCCAATCACCTTCGCCGGTCGGCAGCAACACCACGCGCTTTTGCAGCGCGCGAAGATTGTCGCCGTCGAGATCCGGAAGGTAGTGCAGTGGCGAGGAAAAATAGAAATCCTGGTTGAACTTGCCGTTAAGGTATTTCGAGAGATCGAACGTGCCGCTCATTGCGATCGCGAGCTTGTAGGCGTCGGGATGCCGGCACACGGTAGCGACGGCGTTGAACGCACCAATGGAGGCGCCGGCCGCGATGATCTCGAGATCGTCCGACCGGCAGTCGTGACGAATGGCCGGCGTCACTTCGTGGTAGACGAACGCATCGAAACGATTCTGCAGTTTGGAACAGAATTCCGGTGAATGCTGCCCGGATATCCAGGCTTTCCCGGCGACGCTGTCGATGGAATAGACCTTGATGCGGCCGGCGTCGAGCAGCGGCTCGAGCACGCGGATCATCAGGAAGCGTTCGATCTCCTCGGCGTCGCCGCCCGCGGTCGGGAAAATCAGCACGGGCGTGCCGAAGTGCCCCCAGCGCACGAGTTGCGCATCCTGTTCGATCTGTGGCGAGTACCAGCGGAAGACGTCCTTTGCACTCATCCGACGACCCTGCCTTCGCTGTCGCGCCATTGCTGGACGCGTCGCCAGAACAGGTCGGTGAACGAATCGATCTCGTGCGCGGGGAAGAGTGCCTCGACCTTCTGCCGGATCGCGTCGCGCACGGTGTCGCTGCCGAAGAATTCGTACGCGACTTCGTCGAGGTGCTTCAAATTCTCATCGCAGAATTCATAGAAGCGATCGGCTTCGAACCGGTCCTGCGCAATGGTCACGTAGTCGGCGAGCTTCTCCTCGAACGGCTTGTCTTCGTCGGCGATGCGATAGTACTCGTGCCAGTTGAGGTTCGTGTTCATGCTCCGTTCCGTCGCGGCGCAGAACACCGACCAGCGGAGGTTGGCCTTGATCAGCCAGGGGAAATGGTAATGCAGCGACGTAACCTGCGAGTCGGGGCATGCGTTCGCGAAGTCGATGGGGTACCAGGTGCCGCTGCTTCGCAAAGCTTCGCAGGAATTGAAATCCCAGCCGAAGAATGCGTTGATGACCATGGTCATGTTGGCGAGATGGTTCTCTTCCTGCATCGAAAGAAAATCGACGTCCATCTGGTAGCGATCGTGCAGGGGCGCTGACGGGTCGTAGTTGACGCAGCGCCATTGCGGGCCAAGCCCGATGCAGCGCACGAACGCGTCGTGGGCGGGCACGGCTTTCTGCAGGTGCATGACGCGGGTGCCGCTGTCGTCGTAGGCTTTTACGAGCGCGTCCTTGTCGTGAATCGCGGTGACGCCTACCCACGCGCCGCCGTCATAGGGTTTCATGAACAGCGGGTAGCCGATGCGGTCTCCGATGGCGCCGAGATCGAACAGCTTGGCATAGCGCTGCAAGGTCGGCTTGAGATCGGCGGACTCGGTGTAGGATTTCGGCGGAATGAGCCAGGTGTCCGGAACCGGAAATCCGAGCCGCATCATTGCGCAGTAAGTCGTCTGTTTCTCCATCGACTGCAAGGTCCATGGATTGTTGAAGACGTACAGGTCGTCGGTGAGGATCGCCTTTTTTATCCATTCGCGCGAGGTGTGATACCAGTGCGTCAGCCGGTCGATGACCAGGTCGTAACGGACTGGCTGCCGGAGATCGAAAGGTTCGATGTAAATCCTCTCGACATCGAACTTCAGCGTATCCTTGCCGTACGGAATGGCAAGGTCTAGTTTGCGAAGCAGCGCTTCGTAACAGATCGGCCAGCAAATATCTGCGCCAAGCGAAAGCCCGATTCGGCGGGTCTTTGTTGCCACGGTCGGATCCCTTCTTTTGGTTTCTGGATACTATAGCTTGTATGTCGCCGGCTTCGCGCAGCTTTCGAGCGCCGCGCCGTCCCGACCCCGCGGACGGGCATGAGTTCTATAATTTCAGTGGCTTAAGCGGTGAATGAGTGTAGCACCTTGTGTACGGCCGCATTACGTTGCAGCGAGCGGCTTTCACGGCGTGTCCGCCGTGTTTGATCATGTGGGTGTAAATCATCCTCAGCAGTATCCTGAAGCAGCCTGGGCTAAAATGACTGGCATGAAGTACCTCGTCGTCGTGCTGTTGGGGGCGTGCACGTCATGACGACTTCGCACGGCCTCGTCGGTCTTGCCCTGTTGCTCGCGGCTTGCAATGCGGATATTGCAGCGCCCGCGGAGGTGGTGACTTCCCCAAGCCGCGTTGACTCCGCCCTGCGTGCGATTGACGCGAAGATCGAGTCCGAGCTGCGGCGCACAAGCACGCCGGGCGCGGCTCTCGTGGTCGTCCGCAACGGTCGTATCGTTCATGCCCGGGGATACGGGCTCGCGGACGTCGAGGCGGACCATATTGCCGATGCGAATACGCTGTGGCCCATTGCGTCCATCACCAAAGTGCTGACGGCGATCGCTGCGATGCAGCTT
>DATFGD010000009.1:0-3764 GCA_035249725.1 Burkholderiales bacterium | reverse complement strand
GCTCCTGCTAGCGGATCATTCCGGCAACCCGCGCGGTGCCGGCGTGTCGCGCAGGCCGCGCGACTCGAGCAACGCCTTGATCTTCGGCTCCGGCTTCCAGTAGTTCGGCCCCTTGAGAAACTTGCCGTTCGCGTCGTAGATGGGGTTCCCGTCCGCGCCCAGCTTGCTTTCGTTGCTGTCCATGATGACGTCCAGCACTTCCTCCAGCGGGATGCCGTATTTGAGCGCTTCGGACCGGCAGTACACCACGATATCACCCAGCAAATCGGCCACGGCGACCGCGATATCGATCGCCGAACCCCCTTTCTTCGCGAGCGCAACGATTTCGTCGATCTCGTGCACTTCGTCGAGCAGCGTCGCCTTGAACTTCGTGAGCCGGTCCGCCACCTGCGGCGGCAACGTCGGCCGCTCATTGGCGTGGAGCCGGTACATCGCGTTCATCGCCGCGATGCGTTGCGCGAATGATTTGTTCATTAAGGTCTCGCTCTCCGCCGCGGGGACGGATCGTGCTGTGTGATTCTGGAAAGACCGATTTTCGCTCATCCGGGGTCGTTACGGCTATACTCACGGCGCGGAGGAGAAGCCGTGAGGAGGGATCCATGAAGAAGACAGCCAAGTGCTGCTGGTCGTACGCTCTGGCACTGCCTGCGCTTGCCGTAGCGGGAATCGCGATTGCGCAACCGTCGGGCGCAACGCAAAGCTATCCCAATCGGGCAATACGTTTCGTCATCACCTATCCCACCGGCGGCGGATCCGATTTCACGATACGGCCCATCGCGCAGAAATTGTCGGAGCGCTGGGGACAGCCCGCCTTCGTGGAGAGCCGGCCCGGCGGAAGCGCGATGATCGGCACGGATTTCGTAGTGAGAAGCCCGCCGGACGGCTACACCGTGCTTCTCGCGGCATCGAGCGAAGTCTCGATGAATGTCGTGCTCTACAAGAAGATGCCCTACGATCCGGTGCGCGATCTGCAGCCCGTCACGCTCGTCGGCAAGACGCCGCCAGTGCTGCTCGCCCATCCGTCGCTGCCGGTGAAGTCGGTAAAGGAACTGATCGCGCTGGCCCGAGCGAAGCCGGGTGTGCTCAATTACGCCTCGATCGGTTCGGGCACGCCGCAACACTTTGCCGGCGAGCTCATGAAAATCACGTTCGGCATCCAGATGACCCACGTCCCGTACAAAGGCGCCGCGCCTGCACTGATCGACATCATCGCGGGGCACGTGCCGATCGGTCTGACCGCGCCGACGACGGCGATTCCGCACGTCAAAGCGGGACGGCTACGCGCGCTCGCAGTGACCGCTGCGCAACGTTCCGGCGCGATGCCCGATGTACCGACGATTGCCGAGTCCGGGGCGCCCGGATTCGACATCGGGCAGTGGTACGCCATATGGCTGCCCGCCAAAACGCCGAAGGATATCGCAGCCAAGCTGCATGGGGAGTTGGTAAAGATCATCCAGTCGCCCGAATACAAAACGCGCCAACTCGAAGCTGCGACTGACGTCATCGGCTCCAGCCCCGAGACGCTGCGCGAGCTTCAACTGAGCGAAATCGAGAAATACCGCAAGATCGCCGCGTCCGCCGGCATTACTCCCGAGTAGTCAGCAAGGAGGCCGGAAGGGCCGCAGCCGGAGCTTGCGATAAGGCATTTGTCGTTTCGCCATTACGAAAGTGTCCCAGAAAGGGACCGCAGCATAGAAACGATTTCCTGGCGCGCATACGCATCGTCTGCATACACGCCGCGCAGGGCCTGCGTAGCGGTGGCGGAATGCTGTTTCTCCACGCCCCGCATCGCCATGCACATGTGGCGCGCTTCAGCGGTCACGAGCACGCCGCGCGGTTCAAGCACCTGCACCAGCGCGTCGGCGATCTGCTCGGTGAGCCGCTCCTGCACCTGAAAGCGCCGAGCAAAGAGCTCGACGATGCGCGGGATCTTGGAGAGGCCGATGATGCGGCCGCCGGGAAGATAAGCCACGTGCACGCGCCCGAAAAACGGCAGCAGATGATGTTCGCACAACGAAAAAAATTCGATATCTCGGACCAGGACGGCGCCCTTGCCTTCGGCGGCAAAGATTCCGTTTCCAACGACGCGTTCCAGGTCAGAGTGGTAGCCGGAAGTCAGAAAGCGCATCGCCTTGGCGAAACGCTTCGGAGTCTGGATCAGCGCCGGCCGGCGCACGTCCTCGCCGAGATGAGCGACGATCGCCTGGATCAGCGGCGCAATCGGGTCTTCGCGATGGTCGACGGCAAGCTGCAACCGCTCCTGAAGCACTGCGCTCATCGCGCGCCTTCGCCACGGCCGATGCGTTCGAGTACGTTCGCCACGATCCGGTCGCAGCGCGATCCCGCGAAGGCGAAAGCATCTTCACACGCGAAGTCGACTTCCTTCGCGAGCGCTTCCCGCAACAGGCTGCGCGCGCGGAAGAACCGCGACCGGACCGTGGCCGCGGGAATGTGCAGGATGTCGGCGGTCTCCTCGACCGAAAACTCCTCCACGGCCCGCAGCATGAATACCGGCCGGTAGGCATCCGGCAGGGCGTCGATTTTTGCTTCGATGAGCTTTCGCATCTCCGCGCGCTGGGCCGAGATCTCAGGTCCTTGATGCATAGCAGTATCCGATATCTGATTGACTTCCTCGGTCGTGGCGCTCGACTGGAATGGAATGATCCCGCTGCGGCGCACGCTCTTGCGAAGCCGCATCAGCGCCTCGTTCGCCACGATCCGGCCGAGCCACGTCGACAGCCGGGACTCGCCGCGGAATTCGGCCATCATTCGGTATGCCTTGATATAGGCCTCCTGCAAGGCGTCTTCGGCTTCCGCGTCGTCGCGCAGAATGGCGCGGGCGGTGCGAAACAGCGCGCGGTTATGGCGCCGCATGATCACTTCGAAGGCCGCACTGTCGCCATGGGCAATGCGCTGAGCGAGATCGGCATCGGACGACTCCGATGGATGGCCCTGCGATAAGGCTTGTTTCATCTCGTTTCCTGTGTTGGATACGCGCATTGGATGGCGCGAAGCGCCGCCGCGTTCCAGAGAAAAGCGAGGACGACTGCCCCCGAACAAAAACGGGAACGAAGGCCCAACGAAAAACGTGGACGAAAGCCCCCAAAAGGCGAACGCCTTTGGGGAATCCCGTTTTCTTTGGGGGGCCTTTATTCCCGCTTTTTTGTAAAGCGCTGGATGCGCCGTCCCCAGTTGGTATCGGCGACATAGATACTGCCGCGCGAGTCGACGGCGAGGCTGTGGCCGTGCGTGAAGTTTCCGAGCTGGTGTCCGGGACGGCCGAAGCTCGAAAGAAGCGTGCCGCTCGCGTGATCGAATATGTGGACCTGCTCATTTCGGCCATTCATCACGTAGAGATACTGCTGTCCGCGGTCCGGCGAAAACCCGGTCCACCACGCGGTGCCGCGCTTGTCCGGCAGTGCAGGCGTTCCGGTGCGCACCCAGATGTTGCGCTTGAAGTTGCCCATCTTGTCGAAAACCTGCACGCGATCGCCCTGGCGGTCGCCGACGTAGACGAGCCCCTCGTTGCTGATTGCAACGCTATGCACGACCTCCGCGAACACCCCGCCGACGCCCGCCTCCATTTCTTCAGGCGTCGCCTGGCGGCCCCACTGGCGCAGGAATTTGCCGTCGCGATCGAATACCACCACGCGGCGGTTGCCATAACCGTCCGCGAAGTAAACGTCGCCGTTCGCGGGATCGCACGCGATGCCGGCCGGTTTGTTGAGCCGGTCGCGCCCGGCGTTGAGCGCCTTGCTCTTCTT
>DATFGD010000008.1:0-2339 GCA_035249725.1 Burkholderiales bacterium | reverse complement strand
GAACTCGGAGTGCTGCAACCACCTGCACATGCGAGCAGAACCAGCACCGTGCAAAACAGTAAACGCCGGACGTACCACAGGCTCGAACAAGAACACATATAGGAAGTTATCGATTGTACCAAACGTGCCATCAGCCCCCGCTTAGCGGGGCAGGAATTCATAGCACCCGGGGGTCACCAGGAGCCTGCCCGCTTCGGTGAACCACAGGCTGGACGGGGCGATGATGCCCGCGCCGCGGAACTGTACCGTGCGGATTTTCTCGCCGCCGGGGTCATAGACATACGAAATGGGCTGAATAAATGAGATCCACAGCCTTCCTGACCCGTCTACGGCCGCGGTTCGGACGACCGGCGGGACCAGCGGCAGTTCGCTCGCCGAGCGCCGCGGCCATCGATCCGGAATCGCCGCCACCGCGGCATCGACCTCGCGCCCCTGAATGACGCGCTCGAACACCAGTTCGCCCTTCGCATCGTATTTGCGAAACATCGGCTGCCCGGCCATGAACACGAAATAGAAGCCGCCGTTCGGGTCGACGACCGGGATGCCCGCGTTCAGGGCGAGATGCAGGTCGCGATCGGCTTCATGTCCGGTCCGGCGCAACTGCCCGACGGAGCGCATCGGCACGCCGGTGAGCGTGTACTCAGTAAACAGCCAGCCGGTTTCCGGATGGCTCATCAGCATCAACTTACCGTTGAAGGTCAGCGTGCCGACGCCGTTCAGGGCCAACGTGCCCAGCACCACGCGCGATGCGCCACGCCCCGGCAGGAGGAAGCCGCCGGTGCGAACGCCGCCGGCGTCAAAGATCTGCACGCGCTCGCGCCCGTTGGGCGCGTCGGCCACCGCAAAGCTGCCGTTGACCGCGACGTCGAACGCGCTCGGTTCGATCAGCCGGCCGTCTTCGGCGCCGATCTGGACGAGCCTGGTCGCCTTCGCACCCGTCTCGTCGACCGCATACACCGTGTGACCGCGGCGATCGAAGACGTAATATTCGCCGCTCGCTGTTTGCTTGAAGCCGATCGGATCGCGGAACAGCCCCACTACGTGTGGGGCCAGCGAGTTGACGGCTTTGAGGGTTTCAACGCGGCCGGGTGACGCCGGCTGCAGAAAAGTGAGAAGCGACAAGTACGAAGTCAGAAGGAGAACACTTCTCACTTCGTACTTCTCGCTTCGTCCTTAGTACGCCGCGAGGGACTTGATCGCGGCGAGCACGTCTGCGGATTGCGGCAGGATCACTTCTTCGAGATCGGGGCAGTAGGCGACGGGGCAATCCATCGCGGCCACGCGAGTGACCGGCGCATCGAGCTCGCCGAACAGTTCCTCACCGATGCGCGCCGCGATTTCAGCGCCGAAGCCGCACGTCAAAGTGTCTTCGTGGGCAACGATCACCCGGTTGGTTTTCCTGACCAGCGCGCTGATGCCCTCCCAGTCGTACGGGATGATGGTGCGCAGGTCGAACACTGCGACGCTGACGCCGTCTTTCTCCGCCTGCTGCGCCGCCAGCGGCGAGCGCTGTACGAGCGCGCCCCACGTCAGCACCACCAGGTCGGTGCCATCGCGGCGCAGCGAGCCCTTGCCGAACGGAATCATGTAGTCGGGGCCGGGATACGCGCCCTTGTTGTAGGTCTGCCGATAGAGGTGCTTGTGCTCCAGAAACAGAACCGGATCGTCGCATCGAATGGCAGTTCTAAGCAGGCCGTTTGCGTCCAGCGCCGTCGAAGGCATTACCACGCGAAGGCCGGGCGTGTGAGTGAAGATGCTTTCCCCACACTGGCTATGATAAATCGCCCCTCCTGTCAGGTACCCGCCAATTGCAACTCGAATCACCATGGGACACTTGAAACCGTTGTTTGACCTCCACCTGATTACCGGGACTTCGTCCCGCAGTTGCATCATCGCCGGCCAGATGTAGTCGAAGAACTGAATCTCGGGTATCGGCTTGAGACCGCGTATTGCCATTCCAACTGCTCTTCCAACGATGCTCGCCTCTGCAAGCGGGGTGTTGAAGACCCGTGCGCCTCCATAAGTGCGCTGCAGATTGTAGGTCACCTTAAACACACCACCCTTGCCTTTGACACACTCGAGATTCCCCTCACGGCTGCAATCGGCGACATCCTCCCCAAAAACGACTATTCGTTCGTCTCGAGCCATTTCATCGCGAAGACACGCATTGATGAGATCGACCATCGTCTTCTGCCCGTTCGGGGGCGGCGCCTGATCCTCCGTGTCAAACTTCGCAGACGTCGGATCTATATCAGGAGAATAGAGGTATCGATAGACTGTCTCTTTAGACGGTTTCGATGCGGCCACCGCCCGTTCGGCGGCGCGATCGACTTCGAGAT
>DATFGD010000007.1:0-2253 GCA_035249725.1 Burkholderiales bacterium | reverse complement strand
GGACGGAGAACCGCAGCGCGGGGCGAGCGTGTGCGGCGTCGCGGAAACAGCCGGGTGCCGGACGTGGCCGGCAGCTGCGGTGCGCGACCCCTGTTTTGGCCGGATGCTGCGCGAAGCCCGTGTGGATGTTTTGCTGAACGTTCATTCGCTACGCGTGATTCATCCAGCGGTATTGCAGGCGCCCGTCATCGGGAGCTTCAATCTTCACCCCGGCCCCTTACCCGAATACTCCGGTCTCAACGCACCGAGCTGGGCCATCTACAACGGCGAACCTCGCCACGCCGTGACGGTCCATTGGATGACCGCGGAAATCGACACCGGCCCGGCGGCGTTCCGAGAGGAACTGCCGACTGACGAGGACGATACGGGTCTCAGGCTGAGCGCGAAATGCGTACGGGCGGGCGTCCCGCTCCTGCTGAAACTTCTGGATCTTGCCGACGAGGATCCCAACTCCATACCGCTTGTTCCGCAGGATCGCGCTCGCCGGCGCTATTACGGCAGAGAAGTGCCGGAGAACGGCCGCCTGCGATGGCGGCAACCCGCAGAGCGCATCGTGCGGTTCGTACGCGCCTGCGATTACTCGCCACTGCCCTCTCCGTGGGGCCACCCGCGCACCGCCTTCAGGGGTCAGTCGTGCGAGGTGGTGAAAGCGTTTCGGACCCGCCGCGTCTGTGCCGCCTCGGCGGGTACGGTCGGGCCGGTACAGGAGGAAGCGGTGTACGTCGCGGCCGCGGACGAATGGGTCGCGATCAGCCGACTCTGCGTTGCAGGGCGCGCCGTGCGCGCGTCCGAAGTATTGAGAACAGGAGCACGCCTTGAGGATTGACGCTGATCTGCCCGACCTGGCGCTCTACGACGAGATCATCACGATCTTCCTCGAACGCCTGAATGTGACCGTGCCGTCGCTCGATGCGGATCTGCTCGCAAGCGGCGTCCTCGATTCGCTGGCGCTGGTCGAGCTGCTGATGCAGCTCGAATCGCGTTATGGCATCGAGATCTCGCTCGAAAAGCTGGATTTCGACGATTTTCGGTCCGTGGCGACCATCGCCTCATTTGTCGCACGTGAGCGCGACTGCGCGGAAGCCCCGATGCATCGGCACGTTCTATGATGCCCGTTCGTGAACTGCGGGCCAACGTCACGCGTGCATCGACACATCCGACGCCGGCCATCCGCGAACTGCGCGCCGAAGATATTCCACAGGTCGCCGCGCTCCACGGACGCGTATTCGGAACCGGCTCAAGCCGCACGCTGCAACAACTGACCGCTTACTTCGAGGAGATTTTCTTTCGGAATCCGTGGCGCGATGCGAGCCTGCCCTCGCTCGTCGCCGCGCAGAACGGTCAGATCACCGGTTTCCTGGGCGTGGTCCCGCGGCCCATGCGATTGCAGGGACGCACGATTCGCGTGGCAGTGTGTACACAATTCATGGTCGACCCGCACCACCGGTCCGGATTGGGCGCGGTTCAGCTTCTCAAATCTTTTTTTGCCGGTCCGCAGGACCTCTCGCTTGCCGATGGCGCCAACGAAAGCGCCCGGCGGATGTGGCTCGCCCTCGGCGGCACGGCCCCTCTGCTCTACAGCCTGCACTGGGTACGCCCGCTGCGCCCGGCGCGCTATGTCCTGGCGCTGCTGGAACGACGTGCGCCCAAGCTGCGGTCCCTGGTCGCGATGGGCCGGCCGGTGGCGGCGTTGGCCGATGCGGCTGCCGCACACATGCCGCTGAGTCGCATCCATGAAAAACAGGATGACAGCGTCGTCGATGAACCGCTGCAGCCGAGCACCATGTTTGCATACTTTCCGGATGTAATGACCGGCACGGACCTCCAACCGCACTACAACGCCGAGGCCTTGGAGTGGCTGCTCGACCAGGCGGCCCGCATGACGCGCCATGGAACGCTGCGCGCGCGCGCCGTGCGGGATCGGGAACATCGACTCCTGGGATGGTTCATGCACTATGCACACGCGGGCGGTATCGGCGAAGTCGTCCAGATTGCCGCCCGCAACGGCTCATTCGACCGGATATTTCAGCGGCTGCTGCTCGACGCGTGGCGGCATGGCGCCACCGCAGTGCGGGGGCGCCTGGATCCGCGGTTTGCGCAGGAACTTACCGATCGTCATTGCTGGTTCAGACGCGATTGCAACTGGACGCTGGTGCATACGCGCGACCCGGACCTGCTCTCCGTCATCCATCAGGGGAAGGTTTTCCTCAGCCGCCTGGAAGGCGAATGGTGGATGCGGTTTAGTGACCCCGA
>DATFGD010000006.1:0-5153 GCA_035249725.1 Burkholderiales bacterium | reverse complement strand
TAGTAGACCGCGGAGACCGGATTCCGTGCCCGGAATGATAACTCGGGCTATCCCAAAGGCAGCGCAAGGCGGCATAGACCCGCTTATTGGAGTCGGCGACCTTATGGATAAGGTGCTATATGCGCGACTGATTCTGTTTCGCGGTCAACCGTTCGAGCGCACGCACGATAAGCGATCGCAGCAGCGGAACCTTCCAGCCGTTCTGACGTAACGGCATTGCACCCTGTAAAGCGGCGTCTGCCGCAATGCTGAACAACGCCGGCTTGGGTTCTGCGCCTGCGAGGATTGCTTCGGCCGCTTGCGCGCGCCACGGAATCGGCGCCACGCCGCTCAGCACGAGCCGTGCACGCGCGATGCGGCGATGGTCGTCCGCGAGGCGCACGACTGCGGCGACTCCGGCAAGCGCAAAAGAAAACGCTGCGCGGTCCATTGCCTTCAGGTAAATGCTGCGGGTCCCTTCGTCCTGCAGGGGCAGACGAATTGCGACGATGAGCTCGTTTTCGCCGAGCGTCGTCTCCGTGCGCCTCGTGTCCTCAGGTAACCGATACAGTTCGTCCAGCGTCATCGTTCGCTGACCGAGCGGTCCTGCAACCGACAGCAGGGCATCGAAGGCGAGAAGCGCAGGGGCGAGATCGGACGGATGCACCGCCACGCAGCGCATTCCACCGAAGACGGCATGCTCGCGGTTTTCGCCCTCGCGGGCAGGGCAGTCCGCGCCGCCCTTAAGCCAGCAGGGAATGTGTCGGTTGCGGAAATACCAGCAACGCGGACGCTGCAAGAGATTGCCGCCCAGCGTCGCCATATTGCGAAGCTGCAGTGAAGCGGCCGTCTCGGCCGCCTGTGCGAGCGCGGCGTAGCGCCGCGCGATCACGTCGCTCGCCGCGACTTCGCGGAGCACGGTTGCCGCACCGATGACCGTCCCGTCCGCGGCGGTCGTGATGCCGCGCGGCAGGAGCGGCCGTACAGCGACGAGCCGTTCCGGAGCGTAGAGGTCGGCCTTCATCAAGGTGAGGAGATCGGTCCCGCCGGCGAGGGGCCGAGCGTTACGGCCGAGCCTCGAAATCGCTTCTTCGAGTGTCGGCGGAGCCTCGTACGAAAACGCTCTCATCTCAGCAGCGTGTCGCGGCGTATCGGAAGCTCGCGCACGCGCACGCCGACGGCGTCGAAGACCGCGTTCGCCACGGCCGCGGCCGTCGGAATGATCGGCGGCTCACCGATGCCCTTTGCGCCCGTCTCGTTGGCGTCCCAGTCGGGCATGCTTTCCATTGCGTTAATGAATCGCGGGAAATCGCCCGCCGTCTGGACTTTATATTCTTCGAGATTCGGATTGAGCGTGAGTCCCAGCCGCGCGTCCACGACACGCGTCTCGGTCAACGCATAGCCCAGTCCCTGCGTGATGCCGCCCAGAACCTGGCTTTCCACGAGCAGCGGGTTCACGATGCGACCGCAGTCGTGCGAGGCCGCGACGCGCACGACGCGCACCTCTCCCGTCTCTGTGTTCACCTCCACTTCGACACATTGTGCGCCGCATGTGCGTATCGATTTGTCGGTGCGGTTCTTGCGTCTCTGGGCGTTCGCACTGCCCGTCTTCCTGGCTTGCACCGCCGCCTCGTACACCGCCGGCCCGAGCGTCGCAAGCGTCGCGCTGCCGGCGCTGGTCGGCGCATAGAGCCCGCTGCGCGTGTCGCCCAGCGCAACGCTCACGCGATCGACCGCAATGCCGAGCGCTTCCGCCGCGATCTGCGCGAGGGCGGTACGCGTGCCGGTGCCGATGTCCTGCGTACCGGTGAACACGCGCGCGGTGCCGTCGCGGTTGGTCTCCACCCGCACTTCGGCCGGCGGGAAACCCTTTCCCCCGGCCCAGTCGTGCGCGGCAAAGCCCACGCCGCGCCTTATCGTCCGCTGATTCCCTTGCGGGCGTGCTTTACCCCAGTCCATGGCCGCAGCCACCCGCTCGTAACAGCGCCGCAGGCCTTCCACGCTGGTGTAGGGCTTGTTTTTGAGCTGATCGTGCGTCGCATAATTGCGCAGCCGCAACTCGATCGCGTCCATCCCGAGCGCGCGTGCAAGTTCGTCCATCGCGGACTCGAGCGCAAAGTTCGCTTCCGCGTGTCCCGGTGCGCGAAACGCGATCGCGGGGCCGGTGTGCGTGCGCACCGGTATTTGCTCGGCGTGCACGTTGGGGCAGCGATAGAGCGTGAGGTAGGTACCGATCACATCGCTGTCCTCGCCGCCGACCGAATACGCGCCGATCTGAACCCGCGCATGAACGTCGATCGCGGCGAGCGTGCCATCCCGTTTCGCCCCGAGGCGCACCCGCTGGCGCGTTGCATTGCGGTTTCCGGCCGCGAGGTTTTCCGCTTCGCGGTCGAGCATCAATTGCACCGGGCGCCCGGCCTGCTTCGCGAGCAGCGCCGCGATGATGCTGTGTTTCCACGCGATCTGCTTGGCGCCGAAGCCCCCACCCATGTGCTGGGTGATGACCCGCACGTTGCGCTCGGGTACACGCAGTTTTTCCGCGACCCACTTGCGCACCGCGTAGATGCCCTGCGTCGACTCGTAGAGCACGAGCGTCTCGCCTTCCCACGCGGCGGTGCAGCCGTGCGGCTCGAGCGCGTTATGCAGCGCACACTGTGTGGTGTACGTTTGATCGATCACGACCTCCGCTTCGCGTAATCCCCGCGCCGCATCGCCGCGCGTTTCGGCGACCGGCTGGCCGCGGCTGCCCTCGTCCATTCCAATCGCGTACGGTAAGGGCTCGAAATCAACGTCGATCGCACGCAGCGCGTCCTCAGCCAGCTCTTCCGATTCGGCGGCAACCGCAGCGACTTCATCGCCATGGAAGCGCACGTGGCGATCGAACAGGCGAGTGCCTTCGTACCATTCGATCTCCGGTGCGTTGGCCACGCTCAGCACTGCGTGCACCCCGCGGAGCGCTGCGGCGCGGGAGGCATCGATGCGTGAGATCCGCGCGTGCGGCACCGGACTACGCAGCACGCGTGCATAGAGCTGTCCGGGCAGTCGCACGTCGCACGCATACTGCGCGCGCCCGGTGACTTTTTCGCCGCCCTCCAGCCTGGGGCGCGGTGCGCCGGTGACGGCGGCGTGGGGATCGCGCTTCATCGTCTGCCCGCGGCAATGCGTGCGGCGCGCATGATATTGCGGTATGCGCCGCAGCGGCAGAGGTTGCCGCACACTGCGCCCTCGATCTGTTCGTCGCTCGGTTCGGGGACTTCGTTCAAAAGCGCTCTGACGCTCATGATCTGCCCCGGCGTGCAGAAACCGCACTGGAAGGCATCGGCTTCGATGAAGGCGCGCTGGACCGGATCCAGTTCGCCATTTCGCGCGAGCCCTTCGATCGTGGTCACATCGCGCCCACTGCACTCGATGGCCAGCGTGAGGCATGCATAGATCGCGTGACCGTCCATCAGCACGGTGCACGCGCCGCAGTTGCCCATGTCACACACCTTCTTCGCGCCGGTGAGCTTCAAATCATGGCGCAACGTATCGAGCAGCGTCCGGCGTGCATCGACTTCGAGAACGCGCTCGGCGCCATTGACGTGCAGAGCGAAGGACCGGGGCATGGTGGTTTTCGCGTGCGGAAGGTGGTTTGATCTTCCGCCGACGCGGCGAGTTCCGGGGCCGCGAGAACCTCCCGGACGGCCGGCGGCTCAAACGTTCAGTTTTGGCCCTGTAGCGGGAGGCGACAAGTGAGCGGACATTTGCTGACGTACGGCGCGTGGCGCGGCTACCGGCGCGCCGATTTCCCCGAGGAGGACTGGGCGGTGGAAGGGGACATCCTGCACGCGCTGCCCGGTGAAGCGGGCGTGAGTCTCATCACCAAGGAGTCCTTCGGCGATTTCGACTTGAGCTTTCACTGGCGCCTGCCCCTGGGCGGCAATTCCGGTGTGTTCTACCGCGTGTGGGAAGAGTTGGACGCGCCGTGGAAAAGCGGACCGGAGATGCAACTCCTCGACAACGCGGGCCATCCGGACGGCCGCACCCCCGAAACGTCGTGCGGTGCGCTCTACGCGCTCGCGGCGCCGCGCGATGTGCCGCCGTGTCCGCCGGGACTGTTTAACGTGGCACGCATCAGCGTCCGCGGCTCCCAAGTCGAGCACTGGCTGAACGGCGTGCGTGTCCTGTCGTGCGACCTGGAGGACCGGGAATTCCGCGCTCGCCTCGCGCGCAGCAAGTTTCGGGAGTACCCGCAGTTCGCCCGTGCCGCGGAAGGCCACATCGTGCTGCAGCACCATGGCACGGAAGCGTGGTTTCACAACATCCGCCTCGAGTGGCCGGCCTGAACGTGCATGCGCCCACGGGTGTCAGGCGCCTTCCACCACGCGCGCTTCTGCCAGCATCGCTTCCTCGTGCCATCGGCGCACGTGCTGGAGGTGCTCGCGCTCCTCTGCAAGCGCGCCTTCGAAACGCTGCGCCATTTCATCCTGGCCCATTTCTTTTGCCAGCACGATCAGTTCCTCCCAGCCCGCGTTATCCGCGAGTTCCGCGAGCAGGATCGCGTGCACTGACTGATTGACTGTGGTCTGAGGATCGCTCACCACCTGCATCAATCCGATCGACTCCACACCGGTCACGTCGGCGCAAGGCGTTTGCGCAGTGGGGTCGGCCCCCAACGACTCGATGCACTCGGCGACAAGTTTGAAGTGGCGGGCCTCATCATCGCAGAAATGCTGCAATCGCTCGGGATCGGGCAGATTGGCCGCGTCGCCCGAAGCCTGGCACTTCGCCATCACCGCCTCGTAGAGCCTCGTGCCCGAACGCTCGAATGCGAGCCGTTCGCCCAGCTTGTCAATGAGCACGTGTGCCCGCTTGCCGGTGAGGGCCTGCACGCCGCTCTTCGCCGCCCCTTTGAGCGTACCCGGCGGGGGAACGGTGCCGACCGGCTCTGCATTCCGGATGTATTCCCTGCGTACTTCGGCCATCACTTCGCGGTCCCCCTGCGAGCTGGGGCGCGTCATGTCGGTCACTTCCCGCATTTTCTCGCTGTCCACCGGCGACATTTGCATGCCGGTACGGTTCATTCCAAGCTCCGTCTTGTTTTCCATAATGATTTCCGCCTTTCCGGTCAGTAATTGACGACCTTGAGTTTCAGCTCAGTGCCGGGCGCCCACCGGTATCCCGCCGACACGGTT
>DATFGD010000005.1:0-2791 GCA_035249725.1 Burkholderiales bacterium | reverse complement strand
CCGGTGTTTGCGCTGATTGCGGGACGCAGCTCGCCGCACGGCGTGACGATGGGACACGCCGGCGCGCTCGTGCACGGACATCATGGGAGTTACGCCGCCAAAAAAGCGGCACTGGAAGCGGCGGGCGTCACCGTGTTTCCCGCGTTGGATGATATGGTCGCCGGTATTCGTGCGTGGAATGCTTCGCTGCCCGCCTGACCTCAAATTTAGTACACCGGTTTAGGCCGCAGATATTTCTCGCGTTCGATAGACTTGACGCTGTATTTCTCGATGCGGTTGCCTTTCAGCACTTCGACCGGAATCTCCGCGCCCGCCTCACCGCTTTTCCACAACTTGCTGTAGAAGTCCGCCTGGCCCTTGAGTTCCTGACCGCGTATCCCGACGATGATATCGCCCGCTTTGAGGCCAGCGTCGTCCGCAGGCCCCTCGGGGGACACGCGCGTTACGATCACGTTGCCCTGGATTTCCTGCGTGTTGATACCGATCCACGGCCGTGATTTCGCAGTGGAGCGGCCATTGGCAATGACATCGCCCAGCACCGGCTTGAGCACGTCGATCGGCACGAACATGTTGCCCGGCACCTGGGTGCGTTTGCCCATGGCATCCCCCACCGCGAGAGAGCCGATGCCGAGGAGCTTGCCCTCGCGGCTCAACAGGGCTGCGCCCTGCCAGTTGACGGTGGCCGGCGCGGTGTAAATCGCTTCATCGAGCAGATACTCCCAATATCCCACAAACTTCCGCTTTGAGACGATGTACGCGGGCGCCACGCCGTCGAATCCCACGATCAGCACGAGTTCGCGCTCGGCAGCTGATGACGACTCTCCAAAATCCACCGGTTTGACCGGAAGCGGCGTGAGCGCCTTGACGAGGCCCAGTCCGGTCGCATAGTCGTTCGCGACCACGGTCGCCGGAAACACCTTGCCGTCGGTGGTGGAAAGCTCGACTTTTTCCGCCTCGGTGATGAGATAGCCGATCGTCATCACGAGTCCATTGGAATCAATGACCACACCCGTGCCTTCGCGCTGCTGGCCGAGGGTAGTCGAACTGCGTGCGTTGGCAACGGCGGTACTGCGCACCTTGACGACCGACAACGCGTCAACGGTGATCTCCCTGCGCGGCTGTCCCGGCTGCGGGTCCGTAGCGGCGCCCTTTACTGTCGGAGCGGTCAGCATCGAAAGGCAAAGCGCAAACACGCCCAACGAACTGAACACGAGGCTCTCCCGGGGTTGTAATGGTCCGGCGGCGGCATTTGTCATGACATATCCTTTTAGCACGGTTGCGAAGACAAAGTAGTCGTCGCCAGCTCCCCGCGCCTCTATGCTACGACGAAATCGCAGACGATGCGAAGATCGGCGCTATGCTGGCGCAGCCCGCCGTGGCGCCGGCTGGAGGGTTGGACCCAATCCCGCGCCGAAGTTGTAACAAACCGGAGAATGTCGGCCGGAGCGCCGGGCGAGCGAGTGAGTGGATTGGCGCTACAATTGCGTCGCGCAACGGCCGGAATTTTTCCGTAACTGCATCGCATCCGCATTCTCTGGAGGAAACCGTGGAATTGGGATTGAAGGGCAAGGTTGCCGTCGTCACGGGCGGCAGTGAAGGAATCGGGGCAGCCACGGCGATGCGACTTGCGCTGGAAGGCGCCAAAGTGGCGATCTGCGCACGACGACGCGAGCCGTTGGACAAGGTCGCTGCCGAGATCCGGGCGCGCGGCGGCGAGGCCTTCGTGCAGCCGACGGATATGAGCAAAGCCGCCGACGTGGAGCGCTTCGTCAAGGCGGTCGTCGATTGCTATGGGCGCATCGACATTCTGGTCAACAACGCCGGCTCCTCGATCCGCGGTCCTTTTCTGGAAGTGAAGGATGAGACCTGGCAGCAGGACCTCGAACTCAAGGTCTTCGGCGCAATCCGTGCAAGCCGGCTGGTCATTCCGTACATGAAAAAGCAGGGTGGCGGGCGCATCGTCAACATCTCCACGGTAGCGGGCAAGCAACCCGGCCCCGCATCGGGACCGACGTCGGTATCGCGCGCAGCCGGTCTCGCGCTCACCAAGGCGCTCTCGAAGGAGTACGCGGCCGACAATATCCTGGTGAACGCGGTTTGCATCGGCAAAGTTCGATCCGGCCAGCACGAACGGCGCATCGCGCGGGAAAAACTGGACCCGGCCGCTTACTATGCGAAGGTTTCCGAGGAGGTCCCGATGGGGCGGGTGGGTGAGCCGGACGAGGTGGCCAACGTGATCACATTTCTGGTTTCGGATGCTGCGAGTTATGTGACGGGGAGCAGCATCCATCTCGATGGCGGCATGTCAGGCGTTATTTAACCCACACCGTTCGCCCTGAGCGTCGCAATGCGACACGGTCGAAGGGCAGCAGAGATAAAAAAGTAGGGGCTGCAATCGAAGCAGCCCCTTTTTATGTATGGTGCCGCTGGTCTGACTCGAACAGACGACCTGACGCTTACGAAGCGCCTGCTCTACCAGCTGAGCTACAGCGGCGGTGGAAACGCTTATTTTACAGGAAGGATTACGCCGAAGCCGAGCGGACGCGCACGATGATGTCCACGCCTTCGGTCTCCATGCCTTCGGGCAGTTCAGGCAACCCCGAGATCGTGATCGGACCGGCATCGATATCGGTGAGTTCACCAGTATCTATGTTGTAGAAGTGATGATGCGGCGTCGTGTTCGGGTCGTAGAACACCTTGCTCGGATCAACGATCACCTCGCGTATCAGCTTTCGTTCCAAAAACAGGTTCAGCGTGTTGTAAACCGTCGCCTTGGACGTCTCGGAATGGC
>DATFGD010000004.1:0-4832 GCA_035249725.1 Burkholderiales bacterium | reverse complement strand
CCAGTATGGATTCCGCAAAGGTGAGCGTTTCCTTCGGGACACCGGTTTCGCCCGGTTCGCCAGGCGGCCACGCGAGTCTTGGCCGCGCCGCGGCCGGTGTGCTCGTTCTCGGCCTGGTGATCGCAGACATAGTCCATTATTTGAATTCACCGGCCGGGCGCGCACCGGAAGGCGCGGGCCCGGAGCGTGCCATCGCGCACACCTGTTCATGCTATGGCTATGAACCGCCTGCTGAATCGACTTTCACGGCTCGTTAGGGGTCGGCCTTTATGAAGTTCACCAAATTCCCCAAGTCGCCGGTCTTCCCCGCGGGCCACAAGTGGCATTACGAGAAGCGCAAGGAAGGGTACGAATCGGATGTCACCGCCCTTGTGCGCCGGATGCTGGAGGACGAGTCGATCCGGGATGACCAGCAGCTCGCCTGGGAGCGCTGGCGTAACGACTATTCCGGCGTCAAAAAGCCCTGACGCTACGCACAGTCGTAAAATAGCCCGAATGGCGGTATAGCCCATACGGGGTGTGGCGCATATTGAATTTGTAACAGACCCGCAATAGAGCCGCACCATGATCCCGGCATATGCGAAGAAAAACGGTCCTGGTGCTGGGGGACTACCGCCAGACAGTGACGGTCGTCCGCTCCCTGGGACGGGCCGGATTCAGGGTCGTTCTGGGCTGCGAGCGTCCGCACAGCTCTACCGCACTGTCGAGGCATGTCTCGACAGTGCGGCTCTTCGATGCCTCCTCTCCTGAACGTTTTTGCGACAACGTGAAAGCCTGGTTGCAGCAGGAGCGGCCTGATTTTGTTTTTCCGGTCGGGGAAGCCGAACTGCGCTGGTTGCTGAATGACGGCCGACACGCGCTGGCATCGCTGTCGAACTGGGTCATGCCCGATGCCGCCACGGTTCTACGCTGCTTCGACAAGCGGGCGATGTATCACCTGGCCACCGCCCTCGGGATCCCGGTTTGCGAGTGGCGGTCCTACAACGGGGTGCCGGGTTGTCTGCGGGATGCAAGCACGCTTGGTTACCCCGTGGTGATGAAGCGCAAGGATTCGTCTGCGACGCTGCGCGGCAGCAAGGCGGTCATATGCCGCTCGGTTGGGGAGCTCGAGCAGTTTCTCGCCAATGCGCATCACGATCCCGATCCGGGTTCACTGATCGTGCAGAAGTATGCGACTGGCGATCGCCACAACTGTCACTTCGTATCCGACCGGGGTCGCATCGTCGCGTTTTTCGAGCAGAAGGTGCTTCGTACCGATGGGCAGGATGGCACGGGCTCCGGCCTGGAAGGCATTTCGGTAGCGCCATTACCTGAATTGCGCGCCTACTGCCAACGGCTTCTGGAGCACCTGGAATATACCGGCATAGGCTGCATCCAGTTTCTCGTGGACGATCTCACGAAATCAGTCGCGTTTTTGGAAGTGAACGCGAGAATGGACAGCACTGCGGCCTTGCCGTATCGGCTGGGTATAGACTTTCCATTAATTGCGCTTCGCATTGCGGCTGGACAGACGGTGCAGGTACCGCGCGACTATGCGCTGGGCAAGCGCTATTATTCCCTCTACGAGGATATAAACGTCTGGCTCGGGCACCGGCGGTGCATCTCGCCCGGACGGCTGTTCGCCTGGTCCATGAAGATGCCTTGGCTCGCACTGCGCAGTTATGACCTCATGTTCGACTGGCGTGATCCTGTTCCCGCGTTGCATCAGGTCGGAAAAAAAGCCGTAGAAAGCACGATCAAATTGGTGCGGCGACCGAAGGAGAAGACGGCGCGAAAGGGGTCCATTGAATCCAGCGCGCGCCCATAACGTGCACGATCTGCGCGACGCCGCGCTCCGGCGACTGCCGCGCGTGGCCTTCGATTATCTGGAGGGCGGAGCGGAGGACCACCTGACGTTCAAGGCGAACCGGGAAGCGCTCGATCGCATTCGTTTTCTTCCGCGTACCCTGGTGGACGTCTCGCGGCGCTCGCAGCGCGCCTCGATTTTCGGCCGGTGGTACGATTGTCCATTCGGGATCGCACCTACCGGCGCCGCCGGAATTTACTGCCATGGCGCGGAAATCGCGCTCGCACGCGGCGCACGCGATACGAATGTCCCCTTCGTGCTCTCGACCCATTCCTTCGTTCCGCTCGCGCAGCTGCGCCGGCTCGTAGGCGCTGCGGCGTGGTTCCAGATGTATATCCACCCGCAGCGTGCTGACACCGAAGCTGCGGTGAACGCCGCCCGCGATGCGGGCTGCGAAGTCCTCGTCCTTACGGCGGACGCGCCGACGGGCGGAAACCGCGAGTACAACTATCGCAATGGGTTCACGATGCCGGTGCGCATGACGCGCCGCACGGTGTTGGACGGCCTTTGCCATCCCGCATGGCTCGCGAGCGTGTACATGAGAAGTCTGCGCGGCCGCCGGTTATCGGAGTGGACCACACCGCACCAATACGGAACTTGGGAGCATCTGGCATGGCTGCGGCGGATCTGGCCGCACAAGATCGTGGTGAAGGGCGTGCTGACCGTCGAGGATGCCCGACTTGCAGAACAGAACGGCGCCGACGGCGTGTGGGTATCGAACCACGGCGGACGGCAGCTCGATGGCGCACCGGCCTCGGTGGAGGCGCTGCCCCGCATCGTCGAAGCCTTGGGCCGGCGGCTTACCGTCATGGTGGACAGCGGTTTCAGGCGTGGCACCGATATCGTGAAAGCGCTGGCGCTCGGCGCCGACATGGTGTTTGTGGGCCGCGCCGCGCTATACGGCGCAGCCGCCGGTGGAGAGGCCGGTGTGAGGCGCGCGCTGGAAGTGTTGCAGAGCGAAGTGGACCGGGTGCTCGCGCTGCTCGGATGCAATACCGTTGCGGAGCTGGGCCCGCAACACGTGCGTATTACATCCGCATGATCCCGAGACGCGCATAGATCGGCCGGATGTGCTCGCGGATGTGGCGGCGCTTGCGGGCGAGATAGAGCGCACCGCATGCGCAGCATACACCGCCCAACGTCAGCGTCGCCGTAACCCCGATTGCGTCTGCGATCGCACCCGCCACGAGACTGCCAAAGGGCGAAACCCCGAGAAACGCGGCGGTGTACAGGCTCATGACGCGGCCGCGCTTGTCGTCATCCACGATGGTCTGAAGGATCATGTTGACCGAGACCGACGTGACCAGTATGCAGAATCCAATGATGACAAGCAGCGGCAGCGCCATCCATAATCGCGATGACCACGCGAGCAGCGCAAGCGCCGTGCCGGCGCTCAGGATCGCGTACATGGTCACGCCGACCAGACCGCGCACATTGCGCCGCGAGGCGAGATAAACCGTTCCGGCCACGCCGCCCAGGCCGGCCGCGCCGACCAGAAATCCCATTTCTTCTGCACCGCCGTGCAGCACCTCACGCGTCAAGGCGGGCATGAGCGCCGCATACGGCGTCGCCAGAAAACCCGTGAGCGCGAGCATGAAGAGCAGGATGCGGATCGGGACCGAATTCCATGCGTATCTCAGGCCTTCGCTCAGGCCATGCAGCATCGACGTGTGCGCGACCGGTTGGGCACGCGATTGCACGCGCATCATCAGAAAGCTCACCACCACCGCGATGTACGAAATCGTGTTGATCACGAAACACCCGGCTTCACCGATCCAGGCAATGGCAATTCCCGCGACCGCTGGACCGATGAGGCGCCCCGTGTTTGCCATCATCGACGTCACGGCGACCGCGTTCGGAAGGTCCGCCTTGCCGCCAACCAGTACAAGCAGATAGGCGTGGCGCACCGGCAATTCGATCGCGACGAGTATGCCGAGCAGCATGGAGAGCGTCACGATATGCCAGGGCGCGATGATGCCCGATACCGCCAGCGCAGCGAGCGCGGCCGCCTGCAGCATTTCGAGAATCTGGATGACGAACATGAGCCGGTGCAGATTCGCGCGATCCGACCACAGACCGGCGAACGGCGCGAGCAGCAGTATGGGCAAGCTGCCCGCAAACGCGAGCACGCCCAGCAGCGTGGTGGACTCGGTGAGCCGGTAGAGCAGCCAGCTCTGGGCGATGTTCTGCATCCAGTAACCGATGAGCGAGCACATCTGCCCGGCGATGAACAGCCGGAAATTTCGGTGCCGGAGCGCCCGCAGAGTATTGCGGAGCATGAAGAGCGGCGCGAAGAGAAAACGCGATTGTAAGTAAAGGCGTATAGGTCCGCCATGCGGAATCGGCGCGCAGGCGGCAGCCGCGTCCGGTAGAATCCGGAGTCCTCGGCGTGTCACGCCGGTTTGATGCCGCGCGATGGAGAGCGGCATGCCGCGCTTGCGTAGCGGGCGCGGCGCAGGGAACAAACAACATCGGTGAAGCTTTCCCGCATCGTGGTCCTCGTGCTGCTCAATTCGAGCGGCTTCCAAGGCGTGCGTTTTCCCAACACGCTTTACGCGCTCGAACTCGGGCTCTCACCAGTATGCCGGGTGAGTTCGATATTGCTTGCGGCGGGGAGTGACTCCCACCGCAGCGGGCCGGCGGCATAGCGATGTGGATCTATGTCGTCTTCCTGATCGTCATGTGCAACATGACGGTGTTTCGCGGCAGCAAGGTGCTGATATCGCTGTTCGCCATCGAGCTGGGTGCGCCGCAGTTCTACATCGGCATACTGGTCGCACTGTACTCGCTCTTCCCCATGATGCTCGCGCTTTATGCCGGGAAGCTCTCGGACCGGCTCGGTGTACGTTCGCCGATGATCGCGGGATCGACGGGCCTTGCGCTCGGTTTGTCGCTGCCTTATCTCGCGCCCGGGCTGCCGGCGCTATACGCTTCCGCCGCGTTGATTGGCGCATCGCACGTTTTTTATAACGTATCGGTGCAGAAC
>DATFGD010000003.1:0-2909 GCA_035249725.1 Burkholderiales bacterium | reverse complement strand
CGTGCTGATCGAACTCGTATACGCGGAGCAATAGCCCGTGACCATGCTGCTAGACATCGAGCGCCTCGAGGGGGTCATCGGCATGCGTGGCTGAAGGGCGCGCCGGCGAGATGTCCCGCGCCGCCCACGCCTGAAGACCCGTAGTCCAACGATCCAGGCTTGTTCTTGCCCAGCGCGAGCAGTTCCTTGACCGATTTGGCGTGCGTTTACAACCAGCAGGTAATAGAGCGACGTGAGTTGCGTGACCGGTGCATACGCCTTCCGCCAGTCGAAATTCACGTTCATGGTTCGACAGGCTGACCACGAACGGCATGTTATCTGCGCGACGCCACACTAGTAGGTTTTCATGATGCGCTGAATTTCGGCGGCGTCGCACGTGCGCGTAAGCGCAAGCATGAGCAGTATGCGCGCCTTCCGGGGCAGCAGATTGTCCGCGACGATAAAGCCGCGCTTGACGAAATTCTGACGCGCCATCACGCGCCCGCTGCCCGCCTGACTTGCAACAACGACCGGGACGCCAGCTCTCGCGATCTCGGATAGCGCATCGAAAAATGCGCGCGGCGCGCCGCCACTGCCCAAGCCCGCCGCTACGAGCCCTTTGCAGCCGGCGGCGGCGAGCGCCGCGACGGCGGCTCCGTCCACTCCTGAATACGCGAACGCAATATCGACGCGCGGCAGCGTGTCGATCCCTTCAACATCGAATTCCGATTGATGCGTGTGACGCCGCGTCGTGTCGCGATAAAAGACTACCTCGCCGTCCGAATCGGCATAGCCGAGGAACCCGAGATCGGCGGATTTGAACGTATCGAGGCGCGACGTGCTGGACTTCGTCACTTCCCGTGCCGCCTGGATCTGATTGTTGAGCACCACCAGCACGCCGCGGTTCGCCGCAGCCGGACTCGCCGCGACCCGCACGCAATCGAGCAGATTCAGCTCGGCGTCGTTGCTGATCGCGGTCATCGGACGCATCGCGCCCGTAACGACGACCGGCTTTGCCGATTTGACGGTGAGGTTCAGGAAATACGCGGTCTCCTCGAGCGTCGAGGTACCGTGCGTGATCGCGATGCCGGAGGTATCCGGTGCGTCGCGCAGGATGGCGTTGATGCGACGCGCGAGATCGGGCCACAGCGCAGGCGAAACCTCGCCCCCGTACACGTTGGTGAATTGTTCGCTGCGTATGGCGGCCAAGTCCTTCACTTCCGGCACGCGCGCAATCATCTCTTCGATGGTGTAGTGGCGCTCCGCATAGCCGTAATCGATGAAGTCGGTGCGGGACTCGCCGATGCACGAGATACTGCCGCCGGTGCCGAGGATGTGAACGATGCTCATGCCGTGATTTACATCGCGCTCAATTTGCCGGCGGCACTTTGGCGGCGTGGATCGCCTTGCCCCATTTTTCGATTTCCGACTGGACGAAGCGTTTGAACTCGTCGGGGCTTCCGCCCGCGGGCTGAGCGCCCTGTTGTCCAAGCGCCGTTTTCATTTCGGGCATATCCAGGATGCGTGCCGTGTCGGCATTGATGCGCCGGATGATGGCGGCCGGCGTGCCGGACGGCGCGAGCAGCCCATACCAGGTGTCCGTTTCGAATCCCGGAAAGCCGTTTTCGGCGATGGTGGGAAGATCCGGTGCCAGCGGCGAGCGCTGGCGGCTCGAAATCGCAATCGCACGCAGCCGATTCGCCTTCATCTGGGGCAGCGCGACCGGTGTCGTGGCCATCATGATCTGCGTCTCGCCGCTGATCAACGCCGTCATCGCGGGTCCGGCGCCCCGATACGGCACGTGAACGATGTCGATGCCCGCCGCCGCGCGAAACACCTCCGCCGAAAGGTGCGACACCCCGCCCGTGCCGGATGAGGAGAAGTTGAGTTTGCCCGGACGCGACTTCGCGAACGCGATCAGTTCCTTCACCGTCTTTGCGGGTATGGAAGGGTGCACGACCAGCACGTTCGGCGCACGCGCGACGAGAATAATCGGCGCCAAGTCCTTCACCGGGTCATACGGCAACGCCCGATAAAGCGTGGCGTTGATCGAGAGCGACATCGACGCGAAGCCGATCGTATAACCGTCGGGCGTACCTTTGGCGACCATCGCGGTGCCCACCGTGGAGCCTGCGCCGGGCCGATTGTCGAAGACGACCGGAACGCCCCACACGTCGCTGAGTTTCTGTCCCGTCAGGCGACCCACCACATCCGTGCCGCCGCCCGGCGCGAACGGCACGATCATCCGCACCGGCCTGTCCGGATAAGTCTGGGCGGGGACGGAAGCGGCCCACACCAAAGCGAGCGCACCGGAAATGGCGTACGCCGCCCCTTCCCACATTTTCATTGTGCTTTTCTCCTCGACCGAATCAGTGTGCTGCAGTCTTCACAGGTTTCGACTTCACTCGGATTCATGTTCGATCCGTTTCGATACGGCAAGGCTTTGCCCGCCCGCGGTCGGCAGAAACATCGATTTCCCACCTGCGCCACCACCGACGATGACCAAAAGATCGCGCGGTTCGCGGACGATCGGCACCATCGAATTGTCGTCGTTGCGGTCCACGAACTCGGGAAAGCGCGGCCCCTTCGACTTACCGCGGTTCTTCATGAGCCCCCAGGGTTGACGCGCACGCTCGAACAGCACGCGCTGCACGTCCTGCTTGCTCCAGCCGGCCGACGCAATGTGGCGCGCATGCTCGATGCCGAGGACGAGCACCGGATTTCCCTGCGAATAGAGGTTGTTCACGCCGAGCGTCGCCATGCACGAAGCGAATGTCCGCATGATCTCGTCAGGATCGGTCTGGATGTTTTCGGTCATGCTGTGCGGAGCTTCGGTATTGACGAGCGTCACCACGCTCTCGTCCTTTGCGTAGCCGCGTTCGACGTGCAGCGGCTCCCATGGGTTGGCCGCCTCGTATTCGGCGATACAG
>DATFGD010000002.1:0-2224 GCA_035249725.1 Burkholderiales bacterium | reverse complement strand
CTGCGTGCCGCATGCGCGTGGGCGGCCGGCGTATATTGAAGATGCGCGAGCGGATCGCCCGCGAGACTGTCGGCCCCGCATTGCATCACGATGAACTCGGGCTTGAAGCGCCGCAGATGATCGACGACCCGCTCCCATGCCCGCATGAATTCCTTGTCGCCCCAGCCGGGCTGCATCGGTATGTTGAGCTTCAACCCTTCACCCGGGCCTTTACCGCGTTCGTAATCGTATCCGGTGCCGGGATAGAGAAAATTGCCGTCCTCGTGTATGTCGGCATAGATGAGTGTGGGATCGTCTTCGTACGGATAGTAAAGCCCGTCGCCATGGTGCACGTCGATATCGACATACGCGATGCGTTTCAGCCCATAACGCTCGCGCAGCGTGTCGATGACGACGCCGCAGTCGTTGAACACGCAAAATCCCGCGGCCGTTCCCCGCCGCGCGTGATGCAGTCCGCCGATCGGCTGGAAGCTGCGGCGGCATTCGCCGTTCATGACGCGTTCGAGCCCTTCGAGCGCCGCACCGACCACCGTGGACGAGGCGTCGAACACCCCGGGATAGGCCGGCGTATCGCCGTAGTCGATGGAACCGTGGCCGAGTCGGGAGAGCTGATCGACGCGCTCTACGTGTTCCTCGGTATGAAAGCGCCGGATCTCTTCGCGGGCCGCCGCACGCGGCTCGCACAAAGCGACCCGCTTGTCGAGACCCTGCCTGACCGCTTCCTTCCAGAACGCGTCCTGCCGGTCCGGGCCGAAAGGATGGCCGTTGGGAAACCCGTACTTGCCCAACGCTTCGCTGACGTATAGGGAAACTTCGGTTTTCATCGCGTACTCCTCACAGAATCGACTGCTCCAGAGGCGCGCCGTTCCCTCACTGAGGGCCTTGGAGGATAGGTGATCCGGATCAAAAGAGCGACATCTGTTGCGCGCCGCCCGGTACAGCGAATTTTGCCGCATCGAGCGTGAGATAGCGACTGCCGCGGTTGAACCCTAACCGCCGGCACGCGATATGGAAACGCCGCTCGAGCACATCGGCCAGCTCGCCCGTGCCGCGCATCCGGCTTCCGAAATTCGGATCGTTATCGCGCCCGCCGCGCATCTGGTGCACGCGGCTCATCACGTGCTGCGCCTTGAGCGGACAGTGCCGCTCCAGCCAGTCCTTGAACACGTCCTTGATCTCCCATGGCAGCCGCAGCAGCACGTAACCCGCCTGGCGCGCGCCGTGCGTCCATGCCGCCTCCAGCACCGCTTCGATCTCGTGATCCGTCAGGAACGGAATAACCGGCGCCACGAGCACGCCAACCGGGACACCGGCATCGCTCAGGCGACGCATTGCCTCCAATCTGCGCGCCGGTGCCGAACAGCGCGGCTCGAGGCGCCGGGCGACCTCATGGTCGAGGTTGTTGCAGGAGAGGTAGACGTTGACCAGCCGCTTCTCGGCCATGCGCGCAAGGAGGTCGAGATCGCGCTCGATCATCGCATTCTTCGTGACAATGCCGACGGGGTGATTGAACTCGGAGAGCACTTCAAGAATACCGCGCGTAATCTTGTAGCGGCGTTCGATGGGCTGATACGGATCGGTATTCGCGCCGAGCGAAATCACATCGCACTTGTAGCTCGGGCTGGAGAGTTCGGCGCGCAGCACTTCGGCCGCGTTCACCTTTGCGAAAAGCTTCGTTTCGAAATCGATGCCGGGCGATAGGTTGCGATAGGCGTGGCTCGGGCGGGCGTAGCAGTAACCACATCCGTGTTCGCATCCGGCGTAGGGATTGATCGATTGCGTGAACGGGATATCCGGCGACTCATTGCGGCTGATGATGCTCTTGACGTGTTCCTCCGTAACGTGGGTCTTGAGCGGCGGCAATTCCTCGTCGGACGGCGTATCCCAGCCGTCGTCGCAGGCCTCTCGTTTCACTTTCTCGAAGCGCCCTTCCGGATTGATCCCGGCGCCGCGTCCTTTGCGTGAATCGGCATACTGGCCACTTGAAGTCTTGAGGGGCATAGGCGATCTTACTGGCTACTGTATATATTTACAGGATTTTCGCGCCAATGCAATTCTCACGTCCGGCACGGCTGGTCCTCCCTACGTGGATCGATGCGCGTGCGTTGTGACGACTTCCAGCACCCGGCGATTGTTCTTGCCCGTAATCTGGGTGCGGATAACGGAAGTGAGGCGACCGTGATGCAGAATCCTGGACTTGGCCTTGAGTGCGCGGCCTTCGCCT
>DATFGD010000001.1:0-2065 GCA_035249725.1 Burkholderiales bacterium | reverse complement strand
GCAGTATTGCAGAACGGGCTAAGGCGGCGCTTGCTGCGGGCTGCGACATGGTGCTCGCTTGCAACGATACCGAGGGAACGGGCCGCCTGCTTGCCGACCTCGACTACAGTATGCCTGCTGTAGCGTTGATGCGGCTTGTGCGCATGCACG
This sequence comes from Burkholderiales bacterium, assembly GCA_035249725.1. Taxonomy (GTDB): domain Bacteria; phylum Pseudomonadota; class Gammaproteobacteria; order Burkholderiales; family SG8-41; genus DSOT01. The sequence goes on along the minus strand of DATFGD010000001.1, from coordinate 1,915 downwards.
GCAGGCGGGTGTACTCGAGCATGGTCGACCTGCGCGAAGATCAACGCTACGCGAACGCGCTGCATGCGATTTCCGGCATCGGCGCGAGGAGCGGTGACCTGCCGCTCGGTGCGTGAGGCCGATGGCTGCGCACCACCAACGTCATCACCGGTCCGCCCGCAAGCCGGCATTTGCGACTGCACTTGGCGTAACCGTCACCTACGCCTTCGTCGAGCTTGCAGGCGGCATATGGGCGGAATCGCTCGCGCTTATCAGCGATGCCGGCCACATGTTCTCCGATGCGCTCGCGCTCGCCCTTGCGGCGATAGCCGCCTGGTTCGCACGGCGCCCCGTGAGCGAGCGCCACTCTTACGGCTGGGCCCGCGCCGAGGTGATAGGCGCAATGCTCAACGGGCTGCTGATGCTCCCGGTCATTGTGTTGCTGGTGGTCGAGGCCGTGCAACGGCTGATGGCACCGCGTCCGGTGATGGCCGCTGGAGTCATCGTGATCGCATTCTTCGGACTCGCGATCAATGGATTGGTCGCTTATGTCCTGAGCCGCGGCGCGCACAATCTTAATGCGCGTGCGGCACTCGTCCACGTCATGGGCGATCTCGTGAGTTCGCTCGCAGCGCTCATCGCGGGCGCCGTCATCTATGTCACCGGGTGGCTGTTGATCGATCCGATCCTGTCGCTCGTAATCGCATGTTTGATCCTGATCACGACCCTGCGGCTTTTGCGGGACACCCTTCACGTCCTGATGGAAGGCGTTCCGGCGGCGATCGGTTTCAGCGACATCGGCAACGCGCTGGCCGCCATACCGGGTGTGGTGGCCGTTCACGATCTCCACGTTTGGGGCATCACCCCGGACAGCGTGTCACTTTCCGCGCACATGGAAATCGAAAAGCTCGAAGACTGGCCCGGCATACTCGCGCGTTCACGGCGGTTGCTGCACGAGCGCTTTGCGATCGACCATGTCACGCTTCAGCCGGAGGCTGTGGGCACAGGCATTCCACGCAAGGCGGTGATCCAGCTGTGGTCGCACGGCCGGTATCCTCGATCCTGAATGGGCGGCGCTGGCAGCGTGACAACGCCCGGTTGCGCGGAACATTCCGCCGCGTGTAAGCGCTGCGCCCGCCTCGCGCGCGGACTCGCCCGGATACGGGACGAATTTCCGCACTACCATGCGCGGCCGGTGGCGCCGTTCGGCGATCCTGCCGCCCGGCTTTTGATCGTGGGCCTCGCGCCAGGTATGCACGGTGCCAACCGCACCGGGCGGCCGTTCACCGGCGACCACGCGGGGATCCTGCTCTACGAGACCTTGCACCGGTTCGGATTTGCGAGCCAGCCGCACGCGCACGCGGCTGACGATGGGTTACGCCTCACTGGTTGCCGCATCACAAACGCAGTGAAGTGCTGGCCGCCCCAAAACAAACCGCTGCCGGAGGAAGTGAGGCGCTGCAATGTCTATCTGCGCCAGGAACTGCGCATGCTGCCCCGCGGTGCAGCCATTCTTGCCTTGGGCGGGATAGCGCACCAGGCGGTGCTCGCCGCCGAGATGCTACCCCGCGCGGCTCACCCCTTCATCCATGGTGCGCGCTATGCGCTGCCAAGCGGACGCCTGCTCTTCGATAGCTACCACTGCAGTCGATATAATACGCAGACCGGGCGCCTGACAGCGGCCATGTTCCGCAAGATATTCGCCGCAATTTCAAAGCAGCTGCGTGCCGGGTGATCGCCGGTCCTCGCGAACCTGCGGGAACACCGCGCAGACGCCATAACCACCAGCCTTTCATGCCTGACCCCGCAGAAATCATTGCCGGCCTGCCGCCGCTGCCTGGCGTGTACCGCATGCTCAATGAAGCAGGTGACGTGCTGTACGTGGGGAAAGCCGCCAATCTCAAGAAGCGGGTTGCATCTTATTTCCAGAAACGCG